>DYRK01000018.1:9532-24577 GCA_020718785.1 Desulfatirhabdium butyrativorans
TGATATAAAAAACTTTTGTGCAAGTTCACTTTACACTCCGGATTCTTTTATAATCATGTATAATCATGTATAATCATGTATAATCATGTCATGTTTTTATTCCCCGTCCGAAAATTTCAAATGCTATTTCAAGTGTCTGCTTCAGATAATCCTTATGACCGTCAATCATTGTTTTGCTTTCTTCCCAAAGAATTACGCCGGAAAATATTGCCCATACGATATCGGCAAGCGCTATGGGATGCATATCTATGAAAATTCCGTTTCTGATTTCATCTTCAAGTATGGCAGCAATCAATCTGAGAGACTGGCGGGACAGATCCGTAAGATCATCCATAAGCGTGGGAGACAGATTTCTGAGGGTTTCACTGGACTGCAAGTGAAACATATTAATAAGCATCATGGGATCGAACTCATAAACATCATACAAAGCATTTCTCAGCGATTCTATCTTTTGTTCGGGGTTTAAGGTTTTATCATTGCTTAAAACATGTTCAAGCCGGATATTCAGATATTGGAGAACTCTGAGAGACAAAGAAAAAAACAGTTCATCTTTGTTTTTAAAATAAAGATAAAGCGTGCCGGGGCTTAATTCAGCTTCTTTGGCAATATCCTCCATGGTTGCCCTGTTAAGACCCTTTGCGGAAAAAACTCTTTTGGCAGCAACCATAATCTGCTGCCGTCTTCTTTCTTTTTCCCGCTTTTTCCTTTCAAGTATCCCCATAATCAATTTCGATTTAATGAATCTGATTTATTTATATGATACATCTCTGTATTATATTCCCGATTTAGTCATTGGACTTTTATTAAGCAATAATCATACCATTCTTTTAACATATTGATATTTTAATAATTATAAAAAATGGGCAATATAAAATCGGAATTTTTAATTCCGATTTTGTCTGGAACACGATCTGAATTTATAAATTAATTATCTGAAAATATTTGATAAAATCAAATAAGAATTTATAGTTCCTGTTTTTATAAAAAAGGAATTAAAAGTTCGTATAATGATTTTTTATCAATTTTTCAAAGATATTACAGCATGTATTAATTTATCCTGTCTTTATCAGATTGCCTTGACTGTCTTCCGTCCCGTTCTGTTTTTTGCAGGGAAAAGGGGTGTTGCATCTGTCAGCGATTTACAAATAAAATATATAAAAAACAAATTGTTACAAACTATAAAAAAAGTAAAATACGAATAATAATATTTTTTATATGACCGGTAATCAGTTACGGATGCATTAAGAAAAAAAATCATAATCAGTATATGATGTGTCTCAATTTGAAAGAAAGGATTTATTTTGCAGACCGGACTCTGAATTATCCTTGCTTTTTTTATCAGCCTCTGTCATAATCTCCCCGTTCCTGAGCTTTGCATAAGTTAAGGAGGAGTGCTGAAATGCCCGATTTTATAAGATGGGTTCAGCACAGCGCTGCAAATCGTTTTACTTTTGCCGGCACAGACATAAAACGACTTGCAAAGTCGTTTTACCGTAAAGCTCAGATTATGACGGTGTTAAGTAACCGTTCACAATTTTTTGTAGGGGCAACCCCCTGCGGTTGCCGTGAACACAGGGGGTAAGCACAGGGGCTTACCCCTACATTATGTCGGAAAAAATATGAACGGGTACTTAAGAATATATCAGCCGGAATGATTGATAAGGATAAGAAAGGAACTGAATAAAATGATTAAGCATCTTGTGGTAATGAAATTCAAACCCGGAATAAGCGAAAGCCGTTTCAGGGATATGGAAAAAGGGCTGAAGGCTCTTCCCGATGTGATTTCCGAAATCAAAAGCTACGAATTCGGTCTCGATGTGGTCCGCTCCGAAAGGTCATATCATTTCGGGCTGGTTGCAGATTTTGATGATCTGGAGGCACTGAGACGCTACCAGATTCATCCGGATCATCTCAAAGTCCTTGAGATCATTAAAGAACTGTGTGAAAATATTCTGGCAGCAGATTTTACATTCTGATATCAGAGCGGAGGAAGGCTGAAAGGCAGGGATAACAATGAAACGGATAATGCTTGCAGGCGTTCTGATACTGGCTTATGCTTCGGCAGCTTATGCTTTTTTTCCATCAGGAGATATTGACCGGAATTATTCTTATGAAAATCTCAGGACAGAGCCGAATGACCCTGGAACATGCTATCTCATGGGAACTATCCTGAATAAAACAGGAAAACGGAGAGAAGATGTTTCCGTCACTTTCTATGCCATGACCATTCATAATGAAACCCTGTGGAGAGCAAAAATCAGAGTGGACCTGATTGACCGCTACGGGAAATTCGAGTTTAAAACAAAGATAAAAAAGTGCAAAGAAACCGATCCGTACAAGTGGGAATTCAAGGTCAGAGACAGGAACAGATAAGGAAAAAAAATGTCCCCGGAACGCATTCAGGAACTGGTTCGGATTTTGTGGAACGAAGTGGAAAGCGGCGAACAATTGCAGGAATTTATTCTGAAATATGCAGACGAACTGGATCAGGATTTTCTGGCAGGCATTGCCGCGCTTGTGCAGCAGGCAAAAGAAAGCGGAAATGAAAATGCCGGCAGGTTTTTTTCGCAGATCGGTCAGTCTCTGCTCGCTTTGCTGACGCCGTCGGATGTCCTGAGAAGAGCATCGCTGAAAGCGGAACAGGCTTCATATCTGGTTCGGATCCTCCTTGAAAACGTCAACTCTCCCGAAGACCTCAGCCGCTTTGCCGCCGAATATATCGTCGAGTGCGATCCGTGCTTTTTTGCGGTATTGGAACATAGAGCCGAGACTGAAAAAGCCGAAGGCAATGAGGGAAATGCCCGGTTTCTCAGGGAAACCGGGAAGATATTGCAGCAGATCCGAATGGAGAAAAAACCGGATGAAGCAGATTCCTGAAGATATATATCTCTGTCAGGTCAATGAGCGCGTTTCCTGCGGAGCGTGCTGCGGGCTGTACAATGTGGCGGATCCCTCATACACTTCATTGACAGAAATGCTGAGATACCGGACAGATACCTTCAGCCGTGTTCCGCGGGAACCGGATGCTATGGCAGCTTTCGGAGAGAAAATCAGTGCAAAAGACTCGCGGCACAGACCGTTTCCTGATTTTCACCATTGCCCTTATATCGGTCTGATCGGAAAAAAAAGGCTGCGGGTGGGATGTCTTCTGCATCCCTCGGCAGATGGTAATGACGGAAGAGATTTCAGAGGACTCAGTTTTTACGGCGGAATGGCCTGCCGGATGTATTTCTGCCCGTCTTCCCGCACTCTGTCCCCGGTTTTCAAAGAAATTGTCCGGGATGCAATCGCCGATTGGTATGTTTACGGGCTTGTTATTACCGAAATGACAATGCTGGGCGCATTTTTTGCAGAAGTGGAAAGACGCATCGGCCGTCCCTTGGAAAAAGCGGATATTTTCAGGAATCATACCGCGCTTGAATCCCTGCGGGAATTTCTGACACTGAAACTCCGCTGGACCTTCCGGAAAGCACAGGGTGTCTGCAATTATTTTTTCGAGGATCAGATTTACAGCAAGCCGCGTATCAATTACAAAGCCCTGGGCGCAGAAATATCCGCCTATGATATTCTTTTGCAGGAAATGGTATCTGTTTTTGATTCCGCGGATGAACTGCATCAGGCAGAGGAAATATTGGAAGCCCTGCTCGGCAGATTAGCTTTCCATATCCTCTCATAATCATAATCGAAAATGCCTCCCTGCCGCTCCCGGCGGATTGACAAATCCGCCGGAAATGCCTGGGATCTGTCAATCCCAGGCGGGCATTTCGGGAAAACTTTCGATCTGCTGATAATTTTAAGGATAGGGATGGGTGCGGAAAAATAAAATCCGGGAAGGATTTTATTTTTTTCCGCATAATATCTGTCCGCAGTTTTTACGGTGAACAGCCGCAGGTCATCTGCTGATGGCGCAATTTCTTGATTATTCTGTCAATAATCGTCTGTTTGTCTTTCAAGGTATTTATAAATTTGATGCCGATTTCATAAATGCTTTTCTTTACCGACCACCGATACCACCGGATTTCTATTCCCGATTCGAACACCCCTTCGGGTGAAAAAATTTTTACTTTCAATTCAGGCTGTCCGTTCTCCGCGATCAGATAGCGTCCGTTCAGGAAAACACGGTCCGCATTCACGACAGCGTCAACCCCCGAAAAATGATCAACCGTGACCGAGAGCTGGTCTTGAAAATCCGGAAAGCGGACTTCCAGCAAAGCATTCCACAACACCATGTACCGCTTTTCATACTGCCCTTTTTTTTTCCAGAATAGCATGGTTCCTCTCCTTTTCTGACCTGATGATGATTTTCGGTTCAACGCAAATTCAAACAGCAGCTTTAATCATCTATTTACACATCAGAGCATTCTTTTCTTACACCCATACAAAAAAATTATCAGAAAAGAGAGGATTGCCCGCAGGCACAACTTGAACATTGAAATCTGTTGCAAAAAAGGCCAATCTTATAAAATGGGTTTGCACTCCTCCGCGGAAAGCCCGTCCCTCTGTCATTCCTGCGGAATGACAGGGCGCGTAACATGAGTTACGGAATTCTGTAGTCAGGGATAAACAAAACGGCAGGTGATACGACTGCTTTCAAAATCAGACAGACAAAGGATATTTCCATTGCCCGATGATCTCGTCAACACAGATGTTCATATCGGAAAAACATTCCGATACTATCCGCATCCCTTTGTGAAATCTTCTTAATGCGTCATATCCTTTTGGAGACGGTTTTGTCCAGACTTCCACATATCCGTCTTTCAGATTTACAATCCAAACCTCCCCGATTCCTGCCTCCGCATAAACAGGAAGTTTTACATTCCGGTCATAATCAAGAGATGTGTCCGCAACCTCGACAATCAGCAGCACGTCTTCCGGCATGGGGTGGGCTTCCGCATAAAAATCCTCACGGGGTTTCAGCAGTGCGATATCCGGTTCGGGTTCGGAATGCTCTTTTATGCGGACAGGGTTTTGTACCCGTATAATTACCGATTCTGAAAGATTTCGGGTAAACAGACGGTTCAATTTGTCCACACACGCTGCATGATGACTTCCGATAGCCGCCATATAAATGATCTCACCTTTAATCAGTTCGATGCGTTCATCTTCTCTCAGAATACCGGCTTCAGCTATCCGGCGGTATTCGCCGGCAGTAAACTTCCTTTTTTTTGCCTCGGCAAGCTGCATCATACCTCCTTGTCAATAATGCTAAAGATTTCAAGAAATTAAAATTCGCAGGGCAGCAGGGAAATAAAATACTTTTTCGTATATCTCCGAGCGATAACGCAGTGAATTTCGATTTCCGGAAGTCTGTAGTCAGGGATAAACAAAGCGGCAGGCTGATACAATCTCTCCGGCAGCCCGCATGGGGACGGTTACGCTATGCACTTTTTCATCCGGCGTACCCTCGGAGCTTATTACTGTCACCTGTGCCACAGTAATCAGTTCTTCATAATGTTTTGAATCGGATTCGGCGGTGTTTTCCCCCTCGGAACTGCCGGGCGTAACAGTGCCGGAACCCTCGGCAGCAACAGTATTTTCCCCATTGGAAGCATCGGACGCGGTATCAGTTTCTCCGTTTGAATCATCACTGTAATATTCTCCCGGACCGCCGTAATAATTCAGAAAAATCAGATAGGTGCCTTTGATCGGCGAAGGTGTTCCGAAGATTTCCGGACCGTACCCTGTGGTCACATCCACATCGAGCGCGCCGCCGTTTTTCATAACTCTTTCCCCGTAGTAACAGTGTTGACCGTCAGGAGATATTACATGAAGGTCCAAATCCGTGGCATCTGTGTCCCAGGACAGCACTACACGCAGTTTGGACCGGGTGATGCCGGTATATGCTTCGTAAAACTGCACACGAGACACTGCTGTTCTGTCCGGGCTTCGGATTTCGACATTGTTCGAACCGGGTCCGAAAGAATAGGGCCGAGCAAAAGAGCCGTCTTCTTCAATCCTCAGCGGCATTGGAATGCCGTTTACGATCAGCTTGAACGGTTCATTCTTTGGCGATTTAAGGGATTGGGCAATATGTCCCTTGATGAGTGCAGTTTGCGGAATATCGCTGTCTCCATCTTCCGGCACATTCACGGAAGAAGCCGGATAATTAACGGTCTGGGTAAATCGGCTCCTTTCATCTTTTGAATTCTGCCATCCTCCTGTCGGCGTCTGAATGACAATTTCTTCAGCCTGACTCTGCCCGATATAAACCGTCATGAGTAAAGTCAAGCACACAAAAAATTTAATTCTGAAACCGCTCATATTCTCCTCCTTCTTTTAAAATTAAAGTTTTAGCAGTATTTTCTATAAAATTCTCATCCGTCCCGCAGGGATGGTTTTTAAATGCAAGATGCAGATATTCATGGGCAATGCTTATTTTGTCTTCTACAGTGTCCGAAGATCGGACCGTGATCCTGTTTTTCTCGATATCCGAATAAGGATTTCCCGATCCGAGCCTGCATACCTCGATTTTTTCCGGCGGCTCATATCCCGGCAGAGACATGAGATAACGCTGCCACTTGTCCGCGTTCAGCCGCAGCCATGATTCTATATGGGTAAGCCGCTCGCAGTCGGCATTTTCCCTGATATCCATGAGTCCGATTCCTGATCCGGGATAGGCAATTCTTAAAATTTCATCGAAATAACAGCCTTCTCCGGCAAGTTTTTTCGCCTGAGTCCATGAAAAAGATTCCGAATCTGTCTGATCGGAGCGGTAATTCACGGGCATTCTGCCTGTCAGTATCAATGAGTCGGTCCAATAACTCAGATTCACGGCTGCATCTGTGGGAGACTGAACAGAAACCCTCTGGAAATCAGAAGAATCTGCTATACGGAAACAGCCCCTGTTCTGCGCCGCATTGCGGATCAGATAGGTTCGTATTAAAATCGCAAAGGCTTTCGCGGCTTCTACAGGTTCTGTCTCTATCTCCCGGTCAATAACCCTTGCCACATATTCGCTCAGATCGAATTTTCCGAAAATGCTCAGAGCCTTTTCACAGTAAAGCCCGCGTTCTGTTTTGAATGTAAGTGAATTGCCGTTCTTAAAAGCGATTCTGAACAGTCCTTTGAGAGGACCGGAACCGACACTCTCCTCATCAGGCATTTTCAGAATTTTATCAATAGGATAGCGGTCGAAAAAACGGACTTCCACGCAAGGTTCCCAAGTCTTTGCTCTCGGTCTGTTCAGCAGGTTGGCAACCCGGCTGTCCCATCCTGACAGCACATCCTGACTTTTCCCTTCTCCGGCTGACCATACCGATGCGCCGTCGTTCAGCCAGCCTGCAAAGCCGCCGATATATTTGTCTTTCAGCACCGGATGATTCCATGTGAAAGTTTTTATTTTCACGGTATTGCCCAGATAGCGGACTGCCCCTTTTGCCGTGCCTTGAGTTAAAACTTTTGAAAGCACGGACTGTGTTTTGCTGAGTGCGAATCTGAGCGTATTTATCTGATATAATGCTGTAAGAAGTTCTCTGACCCGTACCGGAGTATCGGGTTTTAATGTCTCAATCCTCGTCAGCCATTCGAAATCCGGTCTGACCTTATCTTTCCAGTAAGATTTCCACTGTTGCGGATCAATCCTGAGCCGTTTGGGATCAAAGAACAGCCCGCATGAACGGTACAATGCCTCCTCTGCGCGGATTGCATGTCCGGGTTTGCAGCAGAATATCTCGTCCGGGTCTTTGCCTTTGCATAAATAAGGTTCGGGGATAATCCCTTTGTCTGTGATATAGATATAGACAAAGAGTTTCCACAGGCTGCCCAGCGGTGCAGTAAGACTATCTTCGATGCTTGAGACTGAAGAAATGTCTCCGTTTTTATCTGTGATGAAAAGCCGTGCCGTGCCTGTTCCGGTGTATATGGCAATCCACAGTGTGCTGCCGGACGGATAATCTGTTTCTGCCGCGTGGCATCCTGAGTTGAAAATAAAGATAATAGCTGTAAAAAAAAGGAGATATTTCATTTATATCCGGCAAATCACTCAGCAGACTTTGGCAAATCGTTTGTGTCGAATCCGTGTTCTTCATAGCCGGTATGAATATATCTGAGATAACCATGCAAAGGATTCTGATTCTGAGTCAGTTTATCCGTATTCGCAACATAGACATGTCCGATATTCGATTCTCCTGTGAGATCGGAAAACCATATTCCGATTCTAACATAATGGGAAGGTTCGCCTTCATAGCGATCAAGCTGATATAACTGTTCTTTTGAAATGAGATATGCCGCAAAGGGACAGCGGCACCCGGAGCCGACATAGGCAATATTTGCATATACACCTCCGTTATCGGCTTTTTTATTGAACATCAGCCTGTATCCTTCCATGTAACCCGCCTTGATTTCATGCGTTTCGCCGATTCTCTCATGCAGCCGTTCCGAACTCATATTGGAACCGTAAGCAATATACCATTGCTTATCAGACAACTTTTCAAGTGTATATCTCCTGTAATCTCCGCATACGATGCGATGATAATCGTCCAAATCATGGTTATAGAAATAAGTGTATGCGCTTTCCTGAGAGCCGTCATCGAGCATTGTGATATCTGCCTGTTTACGCAGATACAAAGAATGATGTTTATCTTCGAGACAGCAGCCTTCGATTCTGTCTAATTCCCGGAGTTTTTTCTCGTCAATTTCGTATAACTCGCCGTAAACGATTTTGCTGCCTTCCCCGATTGCCGGATAAGCACCCAAATCATATAAGGCACCGTTGGTGAACCCGTGTCCCATGAACCGTGAACGGCAAAGCACTCCGGATCGGCTCATGCCTTTGAGTAATGTTCCGTAAGCAAAAATTTTCATCTTTTTACACCACACCCCCAAGCGTCAATCAAATAAAGGCGCCGTTTCATGTCCTGTCTTTTTTTCCTGTCTGGCTTTCTTGAAAGTCGCTCTGACCGGCGGCATGTCTATCTTTGCGCCTTCAAGAAGCTGCTCTATAGAAAGAATTTGAATTTTCGGATATTGCTTATTCCATCCCTCGGAAAGATAATGACCTGCTGAAACTGCTTCCTGAATCATCGGCTTTGTGGGATTTTCGAGAGTGATGAAAATGCCGACGGAGGCTTTTTCACGATCAAGCGTACCGACCAAATCCCGAATATCCTTGGCTCCCGCTTTTCCGCTTTTGACCTGAACGATCACCCTCTTTGCTTTTCCCGAATCATCATCAATGAAATTGATTATTCCGTCAATTCCCTTATCTGCGCCTTTCTTCCCTGATCTGCTTCCTTCCTGACCGCCTGAAGGCTTTGCTTCCACCAAGCCGTTTGCCCACCATTGGAATTGATAGCGGTCATCCTGCGCCAACCGGTTAGCTCCTGACAAGTCTTTCGGTTCGCCTATGACCTGATAGTTTTTACCGATTTTCACCGCGTCAACATCCTGCTGCATGTCCCGGAGCCGGTATTTGAGAATGGAAATCGCAAGATGGGTGATGTCAATTCCTATCCATTTCCGGTTGAGCTTTTCGGCTGCTGCAATGGTTGTTCCGCAACCGGCAAAGGGGTCAAGAATCCAGTCGCCTTCATTGCTGCTTGCCTGAATGATTCTTTCCATAAGGGCAAGGGGTTTCTGGGTCGGGTAGCCGAGGCGTTCCTGAGCTTGTGAATTTATAGGTGTAATATCATTCCAAACATCATCAATAGGTATGCCCGGAGCTTCATCTATATAAATTTTTAAACGCATTCCCCCTTGTTTTGTATAATAAATTTTATTTTCGGCTTTCAGTTTTTCTATAGTTTCAGCAGTGGTTGCTGTCCCTAAAAAAGAATCTTTGAAATGTCGCCCAGTTTCTTCCTCAATATGATGAAATCTCTGACTTATATATTCATCAGAATAGGGTAAATAAATAGAATTATAAATAAAATTCTCTGTTTTAGAGTAAAGAAAAATTATATCATGCCCTTTTCCAATACTCGTTTTGCCTTTAAATCCGCTTGGGTTCATTCTTTTCCAAACAATCTCATTTCTGAAATTTTGAACCCCGAAAATCGCATCGAGAACAATCTTCAAATAATGACTCGCCGTAGGATCACAATGCAGATACAGACTTCCTGTGTTTTTCAAGACGCTGTGAAGTTCGATAAGTCTCGCTGTCATCATCACGAGGTAAGCCGTCATCTGATTTGCGCCGATGAAATCCCGCAATGCTGAAATCATTCTGCTGACCTGTTCCGGCGCATTGTGAATCAGTTCCGAGTAGGTATCCTCTGCCGCCTGATTCCAGTGCCAAGTATCTTCAAAAGCCGTGATCTGCGCCTCCGAATCCTGCCCGCTTTCATCCTTGAACAGCACGTTGTAATTGCGGTTCGAGTTGAACGGCGGGTCAAGATAAATCAGGTCAATGCTTTTATCGGGAATGTAGTCTCTGAGGATATTCAGATTATCCCCGTAAAAAAGAGTGTTTTGTGTGATAGATTCCATTGTTTTCTCAACTGTTTTAGAAACTTGTCATCTCACGGGATTCCACGTAGAGACGCACAGCCGTGCGTCTCTACACACAAAGGGTTTTCATTCCCCTGAATACGATATTCCGAAAATATCACGGGGCAGAACCAGCAATCGCCCCCAAGACATAAATCGCTTCTGCCAGCCCGATTTTCATATCTCCGTTGACATCGGCATCTGCGTAAATGCCGGATTCATTCATTCCTGCCGAGACCTTCAATGCCAGTAGGGCGTCACGCAGATCAAGGCTTTTGCTGTGATCCACATCTCCGAGATCGTATTTTTTGATCGTAATATTCACCTCGGTTGCAAGACCGCCGTTTATCTCAAATCCGCCCGTAGCAGCGATTTCGTTCTGTTCGAATGTCTTTAGCAAGACTTGGGAAACGCTGTCCGCCGCACCGATTACATTGAAATTCAGAAATGCAATAGTATCACTTTCACTCACGGCAATTTTTGTGTCGCCGTAAATCTTGATTGCCGCCAGTCCTTCGCCTTTGGCCAGAGTCAAATGACTCGCTTCCAATGCCCCGCCCGTAAGCGTCACATCGGCAAGGTCAAGAGCAGTTTTGTCAAATTGAACGACTACATCTATGCCTTCGAGTTCAAGATTTGTTCCGCCCGGATTCAATACTAGCGGCAGTTTCATATTGCTGCCGAAAGCTGCCTCTATATCGCCTGAAGAACGGATATCCCTTGAAATTCCTTGCTTTTTACCGGATGCCTTATTTTTGTCGGACCAGTTGCCTGTGACATCTCCGATCAGCATGGCAGTAAAGTTCTGGGCTGTTTTATCTGCATTCAACGCCGTATATGTTTTGACCGCTGAATAAGATATTGGCGGCCATGTCTCGCAGCTTTCAATCGCATCTGCTGCAAATGCCCATTGACTGCCTTCAGAATTCATCTCACATTCTGAACCGATATCCCGTTTGCCCGAGCAGATTGCTACAGCAGCCGCATCGCCGCTTGTCTCATTCATCTGTCCGTCTTTGTTCGCATCGCCTGCTATTTGCTGATAGCAATTCAAAGCGGTTTTTCCCAGCGCATGTTGCAATATACGAGAGGCATCCAGCGCGCTCAGTCCCTTCAACTGCCCGCTTTCAGATGCGGTCAGCGTATAATCGCCCGATGGAACCGTCAGCACATAATTGCCCTGCTCATCTGTGGCAGCCGTATAAGTTTGTGTACCGGCAAGAGTCATTGTGACATTCGGAACCGGACCCCTGTTTCCGAAATAAGCCACGTTTCCCGAAATGTTATATTGAGGAGTAATCTGAACAGAGCCGTTCTTTCCCCCCATAAAGAAGTCATTGATCTTTATCTGCGTAAAGGTCAGATTTGTCGTACCTTCCGGTACTTTCCCCTTAAACTGAATTGTGGCGATGACTCCTTCGCCGGAGATGTATGTCTCACCCTGTGCAGTAATTTTGACGACTATCTTGCCGGTATCATTGTAAATACTTTTTTCAACAAAGATATAACCGCTTGCTAAAATGCCATCTGCCATGCTTAGGTCTGTGACTTCAACCACATTTTTATCAAAAGAGAGACTTGCCTGAACAGATCGAATGCTTTCGGATTTGAAATTTCCAAGCGTGACGCCTACAGAACCCGGCGTTCCGGAAAACATCTTTTTATCCGGCACTGTGAGATGAAACGCCGGACTCCGATGCAGATTGAAATTGTTCTGACCGAATTTGGGCCAGTGGGAATCCGCATATCCTGCGGATGGAGAGACATATTCCGCGTACTGCCATTCAAGATCGCCTTCAACGGCATACAGATAACCGTCCTGACTTCCGACATAAACTGTTCCGTCCGCTCCTACAGCGGCGGATGAGATTATAGCTCCTTCTGTTTTGCATCTCCAGTTCTCTTTGCTGTCAGAACCGACCGCATAGAGATAAGTGTCGGTGCTTCCGATATAGATAGTTCCGCCTGCACCCACGGAAGGCGAAGATACCATGCCGAAACTGCCTGATTCGCCTGTTCCTTTGAATTTCCATTTAATCTCACCAGTTACATGATTGACCGCATGGAGATAATTATCCCAACTGCCGATATAAACCGTTCCGTCCGAATCCACCGCAGGAGAACACCTGTCTATAGCTCCGTCGGTTTTATACTTCCATTTCAGGGTTCTGTCTGCTTTGACGGCATAGAGATAGCCGTCCCAACTTCCGACAATAACGGTTCCGTCAGGCATCAGAGCCGGTGAAGATGTTACCCCTCCTCCGGTTTCGTAGGGCTGTAACCACAGAAAACTGCCGTTTGACTTGACTGCATAGATATTATTATTCATACTGCCGATATACAGTGTTCCGTCCAATCCGATGGCAGGAGAAGAATAAGAAATACTTCCGTTGATGGAATATTTGCGGATAAGCGTTCCGAGGGAGTTGAAAGCAGAAATCGTTTTATCTTCACTTCCGATATAAACTGTTCCGTCTGCGCCGATGGCCGGAGAAGAGGTGATGGCGCCGCTTGTGCGGTAACTCCATTTCAAAGTGCCGTCAGGATTTACGGCATAAAAAGAATTGTCTGTACTTCCGATGTACACAGTTCCGTCCGCGCTTACCGCAGGAGCGGAAATGATCTCTCCGCCTGCAGTATAAGTCCATTTGGGAGAACCGTCAGTACCGATTGCATGAAGTTTTCCGTCGGAACTGCCCACATAAACCGTGCCGTCCGCGGCAAGAACAGGAGAGGAATTCACCTGCCCGTCTGTTTTGTATTTCCACAGAACATCTCCCGGCGCCGCATAAGCCGGGAGATGAGTCAATATGACTATCATGCTCAGAATAGCCGCAGCCGTGCAGGTTTTAACATCAAATAATTTTTTTCTCATCATATTCCCTCCTGTATCCGTCATGACCGGAGCAACGGAGATTCCGGTATTATGATATCCTGAAAGCAGTACGAGAAAATCGTTTAACTTCTTTATTTTCTTTCAATTCACTGTGTTCCAGTTCAGAATCACCGGAATGTAATCTTTTAAAAAGATCATCTTTCATTGCAGTATTATTTTTCCCACGCAATATTTCAACTCTGCAATTAGCCCTTTTCAAATTAATTTTATATTTACCGGGAAGCGTATCAATATTAAAACCTTCAAGATTTTTAATCAGCCCGCCGGTTTTCAAAGTCCATTTATTTCCAATCTTTCCCTCTTCATCATCATTCAATTCTCCGAAAAAACTTATAAAAGTCGCAACACGGTGCAAACCGTCAACTAATTCCCAAATCCCTTCTTGATCTTCTGCAACAAAAATCGGAGGGATAGGGATTGAGAGTAATATTGACTCTATCAGCGCTGTCTTTTGTTTCGGAGTCCACCTGAAAAGCCGCTGATACTCCGGACGGATAATCAATTCCCCGTTTTTGTACAGATTAATCAATTCCCCAAATGAAATATCCATTCTGTCAGTAGAAAGTTTATCTCTTTCGTCTGAAATTTCCTCTTCTAATGCCTCTGTCTGCTTCTTCATTATCTCATCCATTTTAACTGTTATCTTCAGAAAAAACGGTGGGTTACGCTTTCTGCTTTTTTAACTGGAAAAAATCAGAAAACATAACCCACCCTACATTTTCAGGACATTCGCACTACACTGTTCTGGGAGAAATTTTTATTTCTACCCTGCGATTCAGCTTGCGGCCGTCTTCGGTATTGTTATCATACCTCGGGCTGCTTTCTCCGAATCCCACGGTTTCCATTCTATGGGCATCCACGCCGTTCTGCGCCAAGATATTTTTGACAGATTCGGCACGCCTTTGGGACAAGCGCATATTGAGGTCCTCGGAACCCGAAGTGTCTGTATAGCCTTCCACCCGGATGGTGCTGTCGGGATACTGATTCATCACTTTTGCAATGCGTTCGATTTCCGGATACATCGCGGATTTTACCGTGGCTGAACCCTTATCAAAAAATACATCCCCCTTCAAAATAAGGGCGATAACCTGAGCGGGCTGAGTACTTCCATCCCCGCCCGGAGTTTGGTTATTTCCTGCTGCATCGAGGATTTCCTGCTCCCGCTGAATCGCCACTGCCTCGGAATCTGCAAGAGCTGCCTTGAATGCCTGTTCCTGCTGATCCAGCGTGTATCCCACGCCTGCGCCTGTTGCGCCGCCGAGAGCCGCTCCGATAGCCGCGCCGGTAAGGGTGGATTGTGTGTTTTTACCCAGCACCTGACCGATAATTGCACCGGCAGCCGCACCCCCTGCCGCGCCGTAAGCCGCGCCTTTGCCTGCTTTTGACGTGGGTCCGCCCGCGGCGCACGCAGTCAGAAGAAACATTGCCGCAACACAAAAAATTACAGCTTTTTTCATTCCTTTCTCTCCCATGTAAATCATCATAAGTTACTGATTTTACGTTCCCGGCTTTTTCGGATTTTCATCCGGTGCATACCCGACTGAAAGGCGGGGGAACGCTCCTTTTTTCTTTTTTTAAAAAACCACATTTTCAGTATCGCCATATCCCTGAAAAATCCATCCCCTGTTTTTATTAGAAAAAAGCCGGGGTGTCAATCAGGATTTTTCCTATGTTCAAATTTCATTGACAATCATTGACAGTTGATAAAATTAACAGGTCAGCAA
>DYRK01001040.1 GCA_020718785.1 Desulfatirhabdium butyrativorans
ACATTCCTCCTGATTCCGTTACGAAGCCGGGGCTTCGTAACGAGAAATGAAAAATATACTGCCCCTCGGCATAATTTGTGCTTTTAAAATCCGCCGTAAAACGGTTTTGCAAACCGTTTCTCCGCAAAAACGATTTGCAAAATCGTTTTACAAAAGCGCAATTTATGACGGTGGCAAGAATAAATTAATTCCGTTACTAACATTCCTCCTGATTCCGTTACGAAGCCGGGGCTTCGTAACGAGAAATGAAAAATATACTGCCCCTCGGCATAATTTGTGCTTTTAAAATCCGCCGTAAAACGGTTTTGCAGACCGTTTCTCCGCAAAAACGATTTGCAAAATCGTTTTACAAAAGCGCAATTTATGACGGTGGCAAGAATAAATTAATTCCGTTACGAAGCCGGGGCTTCGTAACGAGAAAAAATGTATCTTCAAAAATATTCTTCCTCACTGTCTAACAATTCCTTTGCCTGCTGCTGTGCCAATGTGTTGCTCAGAACATAGCCCGGCACATCGGGATCGGCTTTCATGACTTCCTGAAGCAGACGGTCATGCAACGGCCGGTCAAATACCAGACGGGCATATTGCCGGGCATACACAACCTTTGCCATCAGATTTTTATTTCCTGAAAGCCCGACTGCACGGTCAAAATATTTTCGTCCCTCATCAGGCTTTCCGCCCAGCGCGGGCGGCAGGAATGTTGCCAATGCGCCAAGATACAGATATGCGCTGCCGTCCTGATAAGTTTCGTTTAATTTCGTTACCTGTCTCATAATTGTCTCGACACGCGAAATTTCTGCAACAGCATTCCAGTCATCACGATGCGCCTGAATCCACCCTGCCCACGCGGATCCGAGCGTATATAAAAACGGCACATCCTCCGCGTTCATGCCCGCAATCCTCTGTTCAAAGGTCTGAAAATTTTCCTCGCGTAATGAACAGGCTGCCGAACTGTGAACGCAAAGGGCATGAAGCGCATATTTCAATGATTTGTCCGTCATTATCCGCGCTCTGTTTTTGTCCCGGACAAAGACATCGGCATACACGGCGTAAAGCGTGGCGGCTGCCCTGAGCAGAGATTCGTTGTCGGAATCGCCGTTCAGCAGGCTGTCTGTCATCAGCAGATAAGCCGGCGCGCCGGCTTCCACTGTTGCCGGATCATTGCTGTTGAGAATCGCCTGAGAAAGATTGTCCGTGAGTCTGGCTGTTGCCGGGGACATGAGCATCGAACATCCGGCAGGCAGAACAGCGCAGAACAGCATAAAAAAATGTCGGAAGATCCGATTGCCGGAAATAAGCATGGTTTTATCCTTAACTGACTGTTATTATGAGTATATGACGGAATTGCGGAATCCGGATCGCCGATTCCCGTAAAGTATGCCTGAAATATAATAATAAAAAGGATTATATGTCAACATCAAAATATAAAGAACAACTGTGCC
>DYRK01001041.1 GCA_020718785.1 Desulfatirhabdium butyrativorans
TCCCCATAATCAGCGTCTTCCGCCCACAGACGATTTCCCGCCCGCGACAACTCCAGATAATCGGTGACTTTATTGAGGTTGACGAGATTCCTGTTTTTTTTTGTTTTTTCATAAGGGCTCGCCGGTTATATTACTTCCAGACCCTGCCAAACCGAAGTCTAACGCTCCGCGTCAGATAGTAATTAGGTGCGGTGGGGTTTATTTTTTTTGGCTGATTTGGTTTGGGTGTCATCATACACAAACTCTTTCGGCAGGAACTGCCAGTGCCTGTATCTATCCAACCACAGAGATTCCATACCTTTTGCTTTGCCGGTTGAAATACCGGTATTGAATCCGGGATAAAGATTTCGTATCTCGGACAGAATATATTTGTAGAGTTGCTCCTTGGCGACAGTTCGCTTCCCTCTTCGATATTGCCCCGGAGGTTTCTCTTTGTGTCGGTTGTTCAGCCGAAAAGACATGGCTCCTAAAACTACATCCAGACACTGCAAAAGAATATGATCATGCGACATTACTTCTGTTATATCGCCGTCTCTGATCTTGAGTTTGGCGTTTTTAAACGTGGCAACTTCCTGTAACCCCATTAAAAAGCCCTTAAACTGAACCGCCCGTTCAGATGTATCAGGGAACTGGTCAAAATAAAGGCGCAGATGCACTTCGGGGTGCTGGTGGTCAATGTAGCTCAATCCAAAGCCGTGTTTTATGAACTGATAGTAGAGTTTGAAATATTCTAAATCATCATCTTTGTCTGAGTTCCTTTTCCGGACATGTGTATTTTGCCGGAACATGATGCGCACTTTCAGCCTGTTTGCGCTGATTTCACTAAAAAACGCCTCCATCAGGCTCTTATACTTCTCCAAATACTGGTCAGAAACCCGCTGCCATTTGATTTCTTTCCCGAATCCCAGCGATCTTTTCTTATGCTCCAGCCGGGCTGTAATTTTTTGATAGCTGGAAATTCCAACTAAAACCCCGCCATAAAAATTTGAATAGAACGGCCCCTTTTTATCGGATTCGTCGCAAAAAATAATGTATTCAGAATCTTTCATTTGTTGTTTCTGATATGTAGTCCGAGCATCCGCCTGTATTTAAGTCCAAAACGTCAGTTTTCGTTTTCCTCACTATCCTGACAAGTTTTAAAAAGATAAGCCTTTTTCGCGGTCAGAAGCTTTCCGCCCGCAGCAGTTCCAGATGATTTTTCCTGCAATACATTCATGGTTTTATCCGCTTAATCCACCTGCGGCGCTTTTTGAGTAAAAGCGCCGCTAGTGGATTACAAGGCCGTTTATCAGGCTAGATATATCGGTTTTTCTGCGGGTTGAATATTTCATTAACTCTGATATATCAATGCGTTGTGACTTTATTGATTCCGATGCTCCATCGATAAATTCCGGGGTGTTGATGATAGAAAATGGCTCTGTGTCCGCTAGAACATCCACCA
>DYRK01001042.1 GCA_020718785.1 Desulfatirhabdium butyrativorans
TCAAATCGTTTTTAATAAAATCAGCATATTATAATTTTTTGTCCGGTAGTGTGATTCAAGAAACTCGCCGGAAGCGTATCCCCCTTACATATAGCTGTCTCTTCTGACAGCAATCCGGGCTTTCAATTTGCTGACAACATCGGGAGCCAGTTCCTCTTCCGCTTCTGCAATTTCCCGCCCGTCCAGAATTCTGTCAGTTTCGGAAGGCGGGACTTTGCCCCATTTTCTCAGCAGACTGTCAAAAGACACTTTCTGTCTGACGACATCTTCATCCGGTATGACCCGGACTGTGTAGGCTCCCGATATCTGACGGGTCAGGATATAAACAATATACTGGGTCAGCGGAACAGCTTCTTCTTCAGCGAGTGTTTTCAGACTGCTGTACAGCGTTTTCGGCATTTTCAAAGTGACTTCGTTCATTAATCTTCCGGCACGCCAAGCATCAATGATAAGACCGCATGCGCCGCCTTTCCGGGTCAGACCTTCAAAAACGACATTCGTATCAATTACAACCCTCACTGCTGTTTTATTCCAAAAAACTGCTGACCGGAATTCGGTTTGTTGCTCGTTTGTATGTGATACTCCATTTTTCTGACTATAAAAAAGCTGATAGGGCAAGTCGGTCCCCGCGAAGCAAATACGGCTGTGGTAAAAGCAGCCGCAACTATCAAGGTTTACTTGAAATGTTTCGCTTTATTCATAACATTACTTTGTTGTCTCTTGATTCTCTATCAGTCAGACTAAGACAGTGGCTTCGTCAAAAATATACTTCAATGCTCCAAAAAGCTTGTTCAGGTCAGTAACAGTAAAGCTGTCGATATTTTTTGTAAAACCTTTTTCGGTTAATTTTCCAAATTCCCATAACTTACCGTCTGTAACTATTCCGTAAACAGTCATTTCAGAATTGTTGTTAAGGTATCTTGCGGCTATAAGCTCTGATAAACATTGTGCCCAGCCCTGTTCAAAATCATTTTTCTTTGCCTCCGCAACAATTACCAGGGGAAACTCCAGCATAGTTTTTCCAAGTTCCGATTTTTTTGAAATAACATAATCCGGGGTGCCGTTCAGTTTTTCATTATATGCAATCGCTTTCTGAACCCACAGTGAAATTTTTTTATAATAATGCTTATACATTTCTCTTAATATAGGGAAAATAATGATTTCGCATCTGGCTGCTTCAGATGAAAAAATATCCATATTCTGCTGATTAAACTCAAATTCTTCGATAAATACATCCGGTATTTTATGCTCTTTTACAGCAATAAAATTATTTTCGTCATATTTTATTTTGTACTCAGCCTGAACCTGAGAAATTGTCTTGTAATCACTAAATGCCATAGCTCTTATCTCCGATTTTAGTTTAACAACGAGTTCACCGGCACGGCAACGCCGTTCATCTCAGACAAGTGGTTTTACACCATCACGGATGCCCGCTTTC
>DYRK01001043.1 GCA_020718785.1 Desulfatirhabdium butyrativorans
GCGATATACCCTCGCTCCTTTCCCCACTGAAGCCAAGCCTTGGACATTTCTGCTACGATCCCTCTGTGTTCCGGTTTGACGGGGTCTTCGTTCGTGATGGATTTCAGCGCCCAGAACCATTGCCCCGGTTTGATCGACATTTCCCTCAGGATTAATGGTATTGACACCGGTCCCATCCCAATGATCTGCTGATAAGCCGGATGCATGACGATGTCGGAAACGGAGGAAAGAAAGGCTGTTTCCGCCTCCCATTTTTCTTTGAGCCGGTGAAAGCGGATGCAGGGAATTGATTCCCTGGAAACCGGAACAAAGTATTCATTCAGAAATATTTCATAGGCTCTTGAAACGGCGGCGCTTTCCTTCCCGACTGCTGCAGTTTCCTCGCCCATCCAAACGGGCACGTCATTCGGTGAAGTTTGAATATGCAGATTTACACTGGTCATTGAAACAGCTCCTTTGCCTTGTCCGTGATGCTATTGAAGAATATTTCATTCTTGAAGATCCGCAATTGATCAAAATCGTGCCATATTTCTTTGCTGTTCCATGGATGGTTCGTGATCTTGAACACATCGATATCGAAGATGATCGGCAGAATTTTAGCGCTGGATGAATGATCCATGACGACATTGATGACCGCAGTTGCTTCAATTTCAGGATTGGGGACGACCAATCTCATGATGAAATCGGCTAAGGCTTGTGGAAGGTCAGGCGCAATTTCGGGAATCGTCAAAAGATAATCTTTGAAATCCCTGATCGGCATGGGGATTTCGATACGGTTGATGTAACGTAGAGCCAATCTTTTCAGCCTGTTGGGTTTGGCCGTTTCAACATAGCGTTGCCAGAGTTCTCGAGCCTCGGCACTAAAAACGTCCCAGCTTTCATAGGGATTGAACTTGCTGAAGGTATATCCATCGATCCTGGCCTGAACCACCTTCTTTTCCTCCGAAGAGCGATACATGTAGCCGACTGGCTGCACCGACGGTTCATCCATGCTTGACCCCTGCGGAGAAATGCGAATGACGGCAGACCCCTTCGCCCGTATTTCCTTTTCGGGATATCGTCCCTTCACATGGTCGAAGAACATCCCGATTTGTTCCAGGTTCATCCCTTCTGCCGGTTCTACCTGAATATCAAGAACAGCTTCGACGATTGGGGCTTTGGGAAATGTGGGATATGTCTTCACGGCATGTGGCCTCTGTGTTGATGTTTCTACTATACCATAAATCCGGCGATGAATTCTTGATCTTTTTGTTCAAGGTACGGATGCATGGGCAGGCTGAAGATGCGTGACGCGGCGTCTTCGCTTATCGGGAAAGCGCCGGGTTTGTAGCCCAGACCTGCAAAGGCTGTCTGAAGGTGCAGCGGCTTGGGGTAGTAGATCGCCGTGGGAATGCCTGCCGCTTTGAGCTTGTCCATTACCGCTGCCCGATC
>DYRK01001044.1 GCA_020718785.1 Desulfatirhabdium butyrativorans
AACGGGGTGCTGAGTTCTGCCATGTCTCAGGTAAAACAGAGAAATTCGACACTTCATCTCATGGGATTAGTATCGGACGGCGGTGTGCATAGCCACCTGAGACATCTGCTTGCGCTGCTCGATATGGCACAGGAAAAAGGAGTGAAACGGGTCTGCGTCCATGCTATTTCAGACGGACGTGACACGCCGCCGGACAGCGGTATAGCTTATATCAGACAGTTGCAGTCCCATATCCGGACAAATTCTTTCGGCGAAATTGCAAGTATCTGCGGACGCTTCTATGCAATGGACCGGGATACGCGCTGGGAACGGGTTGAAAAGGCATTCCGGCTTTATACTCAGGCTGAAGGGATAAAAGAACATGACCCGGAGGAAGCCGTGAAAAATGCTTATCTGCGAGGGGAGACCGATGAATTCGTCAAGCCGATAATTATGACTCATTCGGATGGAAAACCTGTCGCAACGGTCTGCGACAATGACGGAATTATTTTCTTCAACTTCCGTTCAGATCGCGCCAGAGAAATTACCCGGACATTTACCGACCCTGATTTCGGATTCTTTGAACGTCAAATATCTCCCAAGCTCTGCGATTTTGTCTGCATGACTCAATATGATGAGACATTTACGCTTCCCGTGGCTTTTCCGCCGGCACACCTGAGCGGGATATTGGGAGAAGTCATCAGCAAAAAAGGCTTGCGTCAACTGAGGATTGCAGAAACGGAAAAATATGCCCATGTCACTTATTTCTTCAACGGCGGCGAAGAGACGCCTTTTCCGCTGGAAGACCGCTGTCTGGTCCCATCACCCAGAGATATTCCTACTTATGAACTGAAACCGGAAATGAGCGCACCGAAAGTGACTCAGGAAGTTCTTTCCCGCCTGAAGTCAAAGATGTACGACCTGATTGTGCTGAACTTTGCCAATATGGATATGGTGGGACATACCGGCGTGCTGGATGCCGCAATCCGTGCATGCAGAACCGTTGACTCATGCGTTGAAAATATTGTCTCGGAAATAAAAGCGCAGGGCGGCGCGGCTTTGGTAACCGCGGATCACGGAAATGCCGAAAAAATGATCGCTGAAAACGGCGGTCCCCATACCGCGCATACCACAAACCCGGTTCCCTTTATCCTTGCAGATGACTCACGGAAGCAGGTCCGTCTGAGAGCAGACGGCATTCTCGGAGACATTGCCCCGACAATTCTGGATATTCTGGGCATTGACAGGCCGGATAAAATGACGGGAAGCACATTGATCGAGAGATAAGAAGCCGGACCCGCTGAAGCGGGCCGGTTATTTCAGACATAATGCCGTAAAGAAACTATTATGAAAACTTTTTATTCAAATATCAAACAGATGTAAAATAATGATTTAAAATCTTAATGAATTTGGTTTGGATATAAAATGATTTCTTTAATGGAATTGAAAGA
>DYRK01000320.1:0-2685 GCA_020718785.1 Desulfatirhabdium butyrativorans
GTCCGATGATTTATGAATTATCTGAAAACAATTCAGGACAGCAGTTTTTTTCCGGGACAAGGGAAATAAAAATTTCGGAGCTGGATTGTGCCTGACACGGCAGGCGGTTTATAATGTCCGACGCTTACGGGAAAGCGCAGACGCACGATAAAATTGACAGTTGAACCTTCTTCCGAGAGGGTCCGGCTTCCTTTCACTTTTGACCTTTTTTCGAAGGAGGATAAACAATTGGGATACGATGACAATGTCACTTTTACGGATTACACTCTGGGTCAGGAACAATTGGAACTGATAGAAAACGTCCTGGAGAGCGATCTGATCAAAAGCGGTGTCCACAGTGCCTTGCTTATAGACATGGCCGGCAATATAATTGCACAGCGCGATAACGGGAAATGCGATCATGATCTGTATTCGCTGGCAGCCCTTGCGTCGGCGAATTTCGCCGCGGTGGACACCATGGCGAAGATCGTGGGAGAGGAAGAATTTTCGCTGCTTTTCCATAAAGGAGAAAATGAAAACATCCATTTCAGCAAAGTGCATACCGAATTTCTGCTCATCACCATATTCGGGAAGGATGTGACGCTGGGGATGTTGCGTCTGAAAGTGGCAGGGGCAGTTGAAAAAATAAGGGGTGTATGGAGTTGAAAATTATCATGCGGTTCCGGCTTTCTTTTCCTGTTTCCGGATCGGCCATCAAAAACTATATCTCGGTGAGGAGGGATCTGTTTTGGCATTTGTCAATATGAAGAGCAAAGAGGTTCAGGCCAAGATCGTTTACTACGGTCCTGGCAGAGGGGGGAAAACGACCAACCTGGAATATATTTACAAGAAATTCAGGGAGCGGATCAAATCGGACATGGTCAGTATAAAAACCCACGGTGATCGGACGCTGTTTTTCGATTTTCTCCCCTTTGACATCGGAAAAATAATGGGATACGATGTGAAAGTCCAGCTTTACACGGTTCCGGGTCAGGTGAAATACGATGCCACGAGGCGGCTGGTGCTAAAGGGTGTTGACGGTATGGTATTTGTTGCAGACTCCCAGGTTGAACAACGAAAAAAAAATATCCTTTCTCTCAAAAACCTTCAGGAAAATCTGGCAATTTATAAAAAAAGTATTTTCAAAATACCGCTGGTTCTGCAATATAACAAAAGAGACCTTGAAAACGAGGGGATTCCGATTCTGCCGATGGAAACGCTCGAACAGGACCTCAACAGCCAGCTTAAAGTTCCTTCTTTCCCGGCCAGCGCCGCAACCGGAGAAAACGTCGTGCCGACCATGAAGAAGATAATATCCTTAACCATGACTTCCCTTCAGAGTGTGATGAAATAGGAGGATACACCGTTGGGCTACGATGACAATGTCTCTTTTACAGATTATACGCTGGGGCAGGATCAGCTGGAACGTATAGAAACAGTTCTGGGAGAAGACCTGATCAAAAGCGGCGTCCACAACGCCCTGCTGATTGATATGGCCGGAAATATCATTGCAAAAAGCGATAACGGGAGCTGCGAGCATGATCTGTATTCGCTCGCGGCGCTTGCGTCGGCAAATTTTGCCGCTGTGGATACCATGGCCAAGATCGTGGGAGAAGAAGAATTTTCCCTGCTTTTCCATAAAGGGGAAAAGGAAAGCATCCATTTCAGCAAGGTCAACAACGAGTTTCTGCTTATCACCATTTTCGGAAAAGCTGTGTCGCTGGGATTGCTGCGTCTCAAAGTCGCAGAAGCCGTTGAAAAAATAAATGCCGTATGGTAGTCTTGTTTTCGATGATGCGGACTTGAAGTTTTTCGTAAGACATATCGTTTTTTTTGGGGGCAACAGGGGGAAAAGTGAACTCCAACAAAGATGGGATCGCTTCGGAGGTGGACGGCCGTCTTGATGACCTCTTCGGAGACAGAGGCGGAGCAGAAGACGGCAATCCGCGAAATGAAAAAGTCGGGGCAGACAGCCGCGGTCCCGCGGTTTCCGGCGGAAAAAAAATCAAACAGGGGAGCAGTCAGGGGAGCAGTTTGAAAAGCGAAAAAAGTCACCCGAATGAGGCGATAATCAATGAGTTGAAATCCGTTGTCCTGTCACTTGAATGGGAAATAACCGACCAGGTGATGGACAAGCTGGCGGAAGAAATCGAGAAACTGAAGGAATCCTGCAAAGACGACAAAATCATTGTTGCTTTTCTTCAGTTGATTGATTCTCTGGGCAAATATATCCAGAAAAAGAAAGCCGAAGCCCATCCCGACTCCATCAGCCTGCTGAATTCTGTGTATGGGAATCTTGAAACGGTCATGCTGTCCGAGGGTATGAGCGAGGCGGACAAGAAAAAAGTGCTTGTGACCGAGGTCAATAAATATAAAGAACTCAAGGTCATCATCGCTTCGGACAAATCGGACAAGCCTTCTTTTTCCGTCAAAGAAGAAAAACAGCCTGAAAAACCCAAGCCCCGGACAGAAGGAAAACCGGGCGCGGGACAGACTTCGGCCCCGGCTCCGCATCCCTACCCGGTTTCTGAAGATCCGGCAGTGGCGGTCATGCCCGACGACGATGATGATGAAAAAGGACTCTCGCTTCAGCAGCAGGAAATTTTTGTCCGTCTCCTGAAAGATATCAACCGTACCGTTAAAGATGAATTCAAAGCATTGCGGGAAGAACTGAAACGATGGCGGGAGTCGCAGGGCGGCTGATAT
>DYRK01000320.1:2785-6826 GCA_020718785.1 Desulfatirhabdium butyrativorans
ATTCGAAGTTGAAAAACGGAAAACGTCAAGAGGGAGATTTTATCAATGCCTGTGTTTTGCGAGGAGTGCGGATTTAAAAATGAAGTGGATTCGGATCTGATCACAGAAGACAGCCCTCCTCCAAGATGCCAGCGCTGCGATTCGATACTTCTGATTCCTGATCTGCCGCCGCACATGACGGTTCAGGTTCAGCCGCGTAAGGAGCAGTCCGCCCCCCAGACTTCACGGCTTCTTGAACTGAGGTTTCATGATCATATTATCGAAATCAGCGAAGAAAGACCCGGCGTGACCATGGGCCGCCAGAGACATAATGATCTGGTGGTGCAAGACAACCGGGTGTCACGGTCCCATGCCCGTTTTGAATACCGGAAGGGCAAATTTATTCTGATTGACCAGAGTACAAACGGCACTTATGTGTTTATCAAGGGGAAAAAAGCCATGAACCTCAAACAGGATGAACTGCCGGTTTACGGAAGCGGAATTATCGGTCTGGGGCGGAAAGTGACCCCCGATTCGCCACAGGCAATCCATTTTACTATTATTTAAGTGAGAAGTGAGAAGTGAGAAATATATAGCAGACACTTTTCATTTCTCACTTTTCATTTCTCACTTTTCAATTCCTCTCAATTCCTCTCACTTCTCGATTTTCACCAGCATAGTCGAAGTATCCAGAAGCAGCGGAGAAGGTACCTGGGCTGACCTGCCTTTCAGCGGCACAAGACGGATCCCTTTTTCCTCAGGCTGAAGCTGAAGTATTGCCTCGAACAGATCGCCGATACCCGATAAGGCTGCCGGCATCCCGTCCGGGCCCGGTGCCTCGTGGCGGTGGATACGGACTGTGAACCATACGCTCATTGCCTGATCTTTTGCCAATGTTTTCAAAGCAGTAAGCGAAGCTTTCACATTTCCGTCAAAAGCCAGTCCGTCAATCAGAATAATCCGGGGCGAAAAAATATTCTGCTCCCTAAGATCGGTCAGACGTTCTTCCAGCTTGGGGACGCTGAAACTGTCAACATTGAAGGTCATAATAAGCCGGTGCGGGAGGATTTCCTCCCACAGCCGGTCTGACTGACGGATTCCGTACTGAGCGGCAATATTCCGGAAAACCTCTTCATACCACAGACATACTTTTTTTACCGGATCACCCAGACTGACATGAAGGACATTTTTGTCCTGTATCAGAGTGTCCACGGCCAGTTGCACCAGCAGCGCGGTTTTCCCTAAGCCGGCACGCGCAAGCAGCGCGCCGAAGCCTCCGGGCGGAAGGGTATCTTCTGTGTCCTGCCCCATAAGTCTTAGGGGATTACGGAAAATCAGATCACTTTTGAGCATATTGAAAATTCCTTTCTCTGAAGTAGATAAGCATAACAGCAGCCGATGAGAAACTGTCAGTGAAACTGACAACTGTCACGCGGCGCGTTTTTTCTGTTCAGCCGCCTTTTTGACAAGTTCCTCTTCAACGGACTGGGGAATCTGTCTGTAAGTCGCAAATTCCATTGTAAACTGCGCTTTGCCCTGGGTTGACGACCTTAATACGGTCGAGTATCCGAACATATCCGCAAGCGGAACCTGAGCCTCGATAACGCATATAGGTCCCTCATCCTGAGCTGCCACAATCATTCCCCGACGCTGATTCAATGACCCCATGACCTGCCCCTGAAATTCGGACGGCGTTTCCACCACCACTTTCATGATAGGTTCATGAATCACGGGTTTTGCTTTCGCGTATCCTTCTAAAAACGCGCCGCGCGCGGCTGCCTGAAATGCCATATCAGAAGAATCCACCGAATGGGACGCGCCGTCATTGATGACAATTTTGACGCCGGTCACAGGAAATTCCATTTTCGGACCTTTTGCAAGACAGTTTCTGAAGCCTTTTTCGCAGGCAGGTATATACTGGGTCGGAATAGAACCGCCCGTCACCTTGTTTTCAAAAACAAAATCTTCTCCGTCCGCAGTCGGTTCGATATAGCCGGCTACCCGTCCGTACTGACCCGATCCGCCGGTCTGCTTTTTATGGACATAATTGAATTCGGCATGCCGGGTAATTGTTTCGCGATACGCTACCCTCGGCATGCCCGTAGTCACTTCGGCATTGTATTCACGGCGCATCCGCTCGATATAGACTTCAAGATGAAGTTCTCCCATACCTGAAATAATCGTATCTCCGGTCTCGTCGCTGACGAATGTTTTGAAGGTCGGGTCTTCTTTGGAAAAGCGGTTCAGCGCCTTGGACATGTTGATCTCGGATTTATTGTCTTTCGGGACAATTGCCAGAGATATCACCGGCTCCGGAACATACATGGATGTCATGGTCAGAGAGATGCCCGGAGACACAAAGGTATCTCCGGAAGCGCAGTCAATTCCGAAGAGCGCGCCGATATAGCCCGCGGGAATACTTTCGATTTCTTCCATCTGATTGGCATGCATCCGCACCACTCTTCCGACTTTGAGCTTTTTTCCGGTCCGGACATTTACGATGTTTTCCCCTTTTGCCAGAATTCCCTGATACACACGGATATATGTCAACTGGCCGTACTGCCCGTCTTCGAGCTTGAATGCCAGCGCGACCAGCGGCTTTTTCGGGTCACTTGCAAGTATCACCGGAGTTTCATTGTTATCCGGGTCAAGTGCCTGATTTTCGACATCAGAGGGACAGGGCAGAAAATTTGTCACCGCGTCTAAAAGCGGCTGCACCCCTTTGTTTTTATACGCGGAGCCTATGATAACCGGGGTCAGTTTGCGGACAAGGGTTCCTTTGCGGATTGCTTCGATCAGCATTTCCTGAGTCACATTGCCTTCGATGGCTGCTTCCATCAGTTTGTCCGAAAACATCGAAGCCGCGTCAATCAGTTCTTCGCGTTTTTTTTCAGCATCTGCAAGCAGAGAAGCCGGGATATCTTCAATCCGCACTTTCTCCCCTTTGTCCCCGTCAAAATAAAGGGCTTTCATGGCAATCAGATCAATAACGCCCTCGAAATCCGCTTCAAGCCCGATGGGAATCTGTAGTGCGACAGCATTATGACCCAGCTTTTCTTTGAGCTGGGCAGTGACTCTGGACGGATTCGCGCCGCTCCTGTCGCATTTGTTGATAAATGCGAGGCAGGGAACATGGTATCTCCGCATCTGCTGATCCACTGTAATGGACTGGGACTGCACGCCGCCCACGGAACACAGCACAAGCACCGCGCCGTCAAGCACGCGCAGAGACCGTTCCACCTCGATTGTGAAATCCACATGCCCGGGTGTGTCAATAATGTTGATTTCATGGTCTGACCATTCGCAGAATGTGGCTGCCGAAGCAATAGTAATACCGCGCTCTCTTTCAAGTTCCATGGAATCCATGGTCGCACCCACGCCGTCTTTGCCTTTGACATCGTGTATGGTATGGATACGTTTGGTGTAATAAAGAATCCTTTCGGTAAGAGTAGTTTTCCCTGAATCAATGTGTGCGCTGATACCGATATTTCTGACTTTCCGAATATCGCTTTTCATTCCTCTTATGTTCCTTTTTAAAAAATTATTGTCATCAGAAAACAAAACTTCCGAAGTTTCAGAAACTTCGGAAGTCTGAAAATTGCAATAAAAAAATCCCTCTTTCGGAAGTTTTCGCCCAAGGGGGATTTTATTCTGACTTATTCAGAAAAATGTTAAATATAAATGCTGAACAGAATGTTGTCAAGCTTTACTTGTTTTTATACGCCGGCCATTTTTCTCGTTCCCAAGCCCCTGCCTGGGAACGCACTTGCCGGGGAAGCCCGGCTTCCCGTGACGGGAGACAGCCCGAAGCCGGGGCTTGGGAACGAGGAAAAATGCAGGCCTGCAAAAAACCGCTTCGCTCTATTTTTGCACTCCGGAGTTTTTTCTCGTTCCCAAGCCCTGCTTGGGAACGCACTTGCCGGGGAGGTTCCCCGGCTTCCCGTGACTGCAAAAAACCGCTTCGCTCTATTTTTGCACTCCGGAGTTTTTCTCGTTCCCAAGCCCCTGCTTGGGAACGCACTTGCCGGGGAGGCTCCCCGGCTTCCCGTGACGGGAGACAGC
>DYRK01000321.1:0-5293 GCA_020718785.1 Desulfatirhabdium butyrativorans
CCCTTGAAGGAAAAAAGAAGCACCAGTGTTATGAGCAGGGCTGTGATCGTAATCGGAGTCAGGATATGGAGAAATTTTTTGTCGAACCACTCTTCTCCCATGGAAGAGATAATCAGTTTTCGGGTGAGATAACCGGCTGCCAGCGGCAAAGCAACATAAATAGCGATAGATAACAGCAATGCCTGCCAGGGAACCGGAAGTCTTCCTACTCCGAGTAAAAAGCCGCCTAATGGTCCGTAGAGAAAAAGCATGGTAAGCGAGTTGATCGCCACCATGACAAGCGTATGTCCGTCATTTCCTTTGGCGAGAAATCCCCATACCAGCACCATTGCCGTACATGGGGCAATTCCCAGCAGAATACATCCGGCAAGATAACTGCGCCAAAGCGGTACTTCCAGCATTCTGATGCCGTTGACAAGAACGACTTTGCCTACGCCGTGCGTATCGCCTACGGAAAGATTGAGTCCCAGAGGCATCTTGACGTAATCCGTAGCATCGGGTCCGATCAGACCGAGGAACAATGTCCCCAGAAAAAACAGTGAAATCACATACATCGTAAAGGGTTTGATCGCCCAGTTGACAACAAGCGTCAGCGCCACAGGCTTGATATTCTTACCCGCAGCCAGCACCTGCCCGAAATCTATCTTCACCATGATGGGATACATCATGAAGAAAAGACAGATGGCAATGGGAATGGAGACTACCGGGGCTTCGTCAACGTAAATTGCCATTCCGTCAAGAGATTTCGCAACTCCGGGGGCAATCTTTCCGAGAATAATTCCTGCAATAATGCAGAGAATGACCCAGACATAAAGATACTTTTCAAAAAAACCGAGTCCTTTTGATGAATCGGCAGCTTCGATTGTCATAAATTCTCCTCTCTGTTAATAGGTTATTACAGCAGAATTCCTGAGCTTTTCCTTTATCCTTTTTTTGTAATCCCTTGAAAGATGTCCGTTTCCGCTTCCGTATTTTCCGAACAGATCCTTTCCGAGAGTGTAAGGTGTCGCCTGCTCAAAATAATGGCTGAAATATATCTGAATTGCTTTTTCCACAACCTCGGAGATTGTGATATTTTCATTTTGAGCGATTTGTTCCAGTTTTATTTCATAATCCGATGGAATATTTATAGAAATCATATAGTCACCTTTCTGTTTCCGGTCTCTGCTTAAACAGGTACTTTCAGCAGGTTCGAATTCAGTCCTCCAGTTTGAAACGACTCAGATAGTTCCGCAATTCTTCCCGATTCTTTTCCTCCAAAGAGGGACAGTCATCAGGTCCTTTTGCTCCCTCGGTCAGTTGCACCGCAAACACCGTGCAGGTCGCCTGACCGCATTCCCGGCAGTTGCTTTTCGGAAGCAGTCTGAGAATATCGAATACCCGCGGACGCGGCGCGCTTTCAAAGCTGGGCTGAATTTTATGACGGCTTTCCCATGTTTCATTGATCTGGTTTTTAAGCCATGTCAGAATCTTATCAGCCTCAGCCTCGTCTTTCAAAGCGTTGATAGCTATTTTCCGGGCATGAACCGTAATCAGCCTGCCCTGTATTTTGAATGTCACGGACGGCGGTTCTTTGATGAACTGATAGCCGCCCAGTTCGGTATTCAGATAGGGCAGAACCTCTCCTACATCCTGATCGAGGTGGGCAAAACAATGAAGCGATTCGAAACTCGGATTGCATTCTGCCCGAAAAATTTCTTTCCGATAACTTTCCAGCAACATGATAACCTCCGGAAAGGCGCAAGCCGTATCATGACTTAAACCTTATTATTTCAGATGGTTGCCTTTGGCAGATTGAACAAATCCGCCGAGATGTCCCGCTATACCCGCGAGACAAAACATTTTCCCGAAGCCTTCCTGCGTGAGTTCCACCGCTGCCTGATTCGACAACTGCCCCAGGTTTGACCCGCCGGAACAGGCAAGCAGCATCACATTGTTTCCGCCTGACGCGCAGCACTCTTTTGACATAATATTTTTCCTTTCCTGCCGTTTTTTCAAAAAATCGAAATCAATATAAAAATACAGTCAGTTACGATTGCATATCTCTTCCCGACGGACAGACGGAAGCCTTTCGACCAGTTCTGAAATCTCCGGTTCGTTTTCCAGCCAGTGCTTAAGATTTCCCAATAAACTCGCCGCGTAAGGACTGATACTTCCGTCCGTAAGATGATAATTGACCCACAGTCCGTCTTTTACAGAACGGACCAGCCCGGCTCCTTCGAGTATTTTCAGATGTTTGGATACCGTAGGCTGAGAAACGCCCAAAGCGCATTGCAGTTCACACACACACATGCTCCTGCGCTGAAGCATCTTTACGATTTTCACCCGATTCGGATCGGAAAGGGCCTTCATCACTTTGATAAATGCTTTCATAAAAAATATCCTTCATATTTCTGTTTGGTAATATAGTTGTTTGATATACGGTTGTCAAGTATTTTTTTTCAGAAAAAATTCAATAATATTATCGGATGATTAAACGAGGTTTGCAGATATGCCGGCTTTTTGTGCCGAATCATCATTATTATGTGATTTATAAGATTCGGTGGGTCAGACATTTCTGTCTGACGGACAATTTTTCAGACCGTTCTTCTGGAACAGACACAAAGCGGCTTGCGTCTGTTTTAAGAAGGGGCATTTTACAGTAAAACGATTTTGCAAATCGTTTCTGCCTTATTCGTCTGAATAAAATCATCATGTTATGCTTTTTGTCCGGCAGTGTGTCAATTTTTATAAAAAGCATTCTTATATATTTCTGTTTGGCAATATAACGATTTGATATACTCGATGTTTTGACGTAAAGCGGGTTTGAAACCCGCTTTATATAAAAGGAGATTCCGGCTGTTTCCGCAGATGTCCGACGCTGTTTCAAAATGAGAATTGCTGAAAATATTGTTGACAAAATTATCTTATCTGCTAATATCACCGAAGCTGTACGTTTATGAAAAACCCGTTCCGGATAAATGCGGAAAGCGACACTGCACTCCGGAATACAACAATTTGATTTTACGGCAAAAAGGAGGTCGTACATGCGTTTTCAGAAAGGTAAAGAACTTGCAGTCCGGCTTATGGTTTTTCTGACATTGCCCCTGTATGCAGGGGCTGTGTTCGCAGGAAATCCGGGCTATTCGGACAGTCACGGAACCCTGGAGCCTTATACTCCGCCCCAACTGGTCGGCGGCGCCGGTAAAAAATTGCTCGCGGTCTATATGGTCGGAAGCGATCTGGAATGGGAACCGGGAAAAGAAGGTTATAACGCCTCATCCGATCTGGATGAGATGATCAAAGGATATGAGGCGCTTCCCAACAAAGAAAGTCTCGATATCATAGTCGCATTCGGCGGCTGCGCGCAGGACGGCTGGAAAGGGATGAAAATCGCCAATATCTCCCAACTGATTCAGGATTCGCAGGATAAGCGGAACGTGGAGGATGCAAGAAAAACGGTCGGTATTTACGGAAACAGCGACGCGTATCTCTACAAAGCAGAGGGCGCGCACATGGGAGATGAAAGTTCTTTGCTTCTTTTCATGGATTACCTGAAAGATGGCTACATAAGCCATGAAAAGAAGTTTCTTGTTTTCTGGGATCACGGCGGCGCGTACGCGGGATGCTGCAATGATACGAACTTCAATTCCGACGGTCTGAGTCTGACCGAGATTAACAACGGCCTGAAGAAAAATCAGGCAGGGATGGGACTGTTTGATCTGATCGGCTTCGATCAATGTCTCATGGCTTCTATGGAAGTCTCGAAAGTCATAAAGAATTATGCAAAATATATGATGGGTTCCGAAGAATTGGAACCCGGTCACGGGTGGAACTGGACAACGGTAGTGACAGCTTATGCAGGCAAAGACGCTGTAACCGAAGCTGCAACGGAAATGGTTGACAATTTCGTGCAGGATGTCCATTTCTACAAATCGGACGGAAAAACGCTGGCATTACTCGATCTGAGCAAATTCGACGATCTGCTTTCAAAAATTGATCCCTTAGCATCTCTTTTTGCTCAGAATTTGGCTGCTTATTCGGACGGACTTATTTTCGGAGCGACCCAAAGTCAGGATTTCGGAAAATCGCAAAAAGCGGATTCGAGAGTCTCGGTTGATCTGATTCATTTTGCGGAGAATGTAAAGGATAAAATTTCCGACGCAGATACAAAAGCCAAGCTCGATGAAGTGATTGCAGCCGGAAAAGCCTTTGTCATTCATAGCAAAAATGACGGAACCCGCCCCAACGCCAAGGGCGTAACGATTGCTCCGCCCGAAAGCAACAGCGGCGATGCAATGAAATACACGGTGAGCGAAAACTGGCTGTCTTTTCAAAACGGTTATGCGGGTTTGAAAAGCGGCGATACGGTACGCCCGGAAGTGCAGAATGTGAATCCGAATGCCGAATCCGGGAGTTTTCAATGGACTGCTTCCCAAATGAGAAAAGCAGACCATCTGCCTCTGTTTTTGAAAGGAGAGAGAGCCGGTTTCGTGTTTCAGGGAACAGATGCCAGACGAAGCCTTTCGGGCAATGTGAAAGGCATGTCTGCGACCTTTTCCGATGACAATCTCGATTCCGTGACTACCATCTTCGGAATCGAATCGGATAACTCCTTTGTTGCAGTCGCCGAAGTGGAATCTTATCCCACAAGTGTTCCGGGAGAGTATTTCACACCGGCATGGAATAAGGAATGGTACACGGTGCAATACGACGCTTCCGCAGACACCGAATGGATGCCTTTGACTTTCGAAGAACGCTATGAAATCGAGGGAAAAGAATATTCTTTGTACTCTGCCGAAATTGACTACTACGAAAACGGCAGCGATGAACCGGAGGAAGCCGTATTGGAGATTGTCGTGGATGAAAACAATGTCGTAACAGAGCATTCTGTCCGGACTTATGAAATGCTCTATTCGGGACCGGATGATGAAGAAGGCGAAATCCGTTTCGACCGGGTGACCAAGGAATTGGAAATCGGCGATAAAATCCGTTTCTGGACTTACTCCTTCCCTCCGGATGATCCCGAGAAATACGAATGGCTCGAAACCGGCGAGATCATTACTTTTACTCAGGCACCGGTATTTCAGAAAGAAGTCCTTGAGTTTGAAGATGAAAAGGGCAATGTTCTCAAGTACAAATATGCCATGTGGGCAGAAGACATCAACAACAACGGCAGAATGACTCCGTTGGCGGATGTCGGGCAGGGTTCCGAAGGAACAAAGGATACGGGCTATAAAGTGACCTCCGATCTTTGGATCAAAGCGATGATCCACACCGTAGAAAAGGGTGCTGTCGGCGCAGTCTGGCAAAA
>DYRK01000321.1:5393-6821 GCA_020718785.1 Desulfatirhabdium butyrativorans
TGTTTGTCAAAATCTGGTTCGATGCGAGCGGGAGGATAGATGTCAATTTCTTCCATGTCTCGGTTCCGGATATCGAGGTCTGTTCGGATTTTCCTGCCGACGGTGTTTATAACACTCAAGGCACGACGATTCTGACGAACCGCTATATCCGGCAGGTTTATCAGCGGTAGAAACACTTTGTAATGTCTTAGACAACTCGGGCGGCGGCAGCGAGTAATGAGAGCTTTTTATCTGCTTCCGCCCTTCCTTTCTCTGCTTACCTTGCATAATGAAAACATATCTCAGCAATGAACAGAATTTGTTTCCCGAACTCATGGCAACGGTTATCAAGCGTTAAGAAGGTGTTTAAAAAGCATGATCAGTCCCGGAGGGACTTCCGAAAACAGCCCGGCAATTTATTGCCGGGAAAGCTTTGCGTCTGCCGTCATCCCGGCAATGAATTGCCGGGCTATTCTCAGGCGTCCCTACGGGACAAAAAAATGCCCGCATTTTGCCCCGACATTTGTGTAAAAAAAGGATTACGCCCTGTCCCGTAGGGACGTATGAAAATAGCCCGGCGATTTATCGCCGGGTTATGAGGGCGTTATATTTTCCCGGCAATGAATTGCTGGGCTATTCTCAGGTGTCCCTACGGGATAAAAACCTGCGGCAGCCTGCGGTTCAGACAATGCTTTAACGAAACCGGAATGCAGTAGTCATTAACATACTCATCCTGTTAATTTTGATTAAGCAATTTGTCTTTCGCCCTTTGGATAGCTGTCATCAGTTCTTCGCATTTCAGTTTGCGAAAATTGTGACTTTGATAAATTTCCAGTAACAGTTCTCCGGTTTCCTGAGAAATCTCTCCCCATAATTCTTCTCCGTACCAAAGTTCTGCTACCAATTTTTCCCGGTCAGGGACACTGGCAATCGTGATTGTCATCATAGTCAGTCTCCTTTTAATACACTTTGCTACATCGGCTATTTCAGCCGATATGCCTCATCATGGGGACCGACAATAAGAAACCGTATCGTTTCATCCGGTGTTGCGGCACAGTCTTCGCAGGCAACATCTTCGGCATCCCCCTTTTTCCTGCAAATGGCGCAGTATAGGTAGATGTCAAGGCGGTGTATCTACAAGGATTGTGTGTAAGCAGAGATTGCCGAAAAATGTCTGAACCCTGATTCACCTGATTAAAGGATTGCAGGATTTGTGTTCAGCCGTTTGAGGCTCGCTGTATCTGCCCGGGCAGGCAGGACAGAAATCATGCAAATCCTTTAATCCTGCAAATCAGGGTTCAGACAGTGCGCGTACATCATCTGCAAGGATTGTGTGTAAGCAGGGATTGCCGAAAAATGTCTGAACCCTGATTCACCTGATTAAAGGATTGCAGGATTTGTGTTCAGCCGTTTGAGGCTCGCTGTATCTGCCCGGGCAGGCAGGACAGA
>DYRK01000322.1:0-1576 GCA_020718785.1 Desulfatirhabdium butyrativorans
TAGATCATAATATCTTCATAAACAAATTCATTCTGCCGGTATCCGGCTTTTTTTTCCATTCTGAGAGGAGTCTGAGTCATAAGCGATTCGGAGATTTCCTTTATTTCAGACTCCGGATACGGACAGATATCGCGGATATGGCTGTCCTGAATATCTTCTGCCCTGAGACCGGACCATGTTTCCGCGGCTTTGTTCCAGTGGATAACCCGGCTCCGGGCATTGACGCCGATGATTACCGAGGGCATTGAGTCAATGATGTTTTTCAGATAATAGCGGCTTTTCCTCAGTTCTTCCTCAGCTTCTTTCTGTTTGACAATCCGCAATTCAAGGTCTTTGTTCAGACGCAGCGATTCTTCTTCCCTTTTGGCGATTTCAGATGCCATGACATTGACTTCATGAATGATTTCATTGATATCCTGCTGGCGGACCAGCGCGAGCAATGTCTGATAATTCCCTTCAGCTATGCTTCTGATACCCGCAATGAGACGGTTCAGGGGTCTGTCCAAAAGGGAGCGCATAATAAGCCGTGTTCCCAGTATGATAACCAGAGCCATAGAAAAAATGACAGTGAGGATCATGCTGATCATGGTATTTTGCGCCTGCCGGACAGTTTCATCGCTGAACAGCATCTCTATTGTCCCCAGATACACATCATTTTTTGAAATAATTTTTTTTCTGTAGATTAAGTTTTTTCTGTCCCGCGGATACTCGTCAAACACAATATCGTAATCAGTTTCCACCCGGATGCCCGCGACAGATTCGGTGTTCATATATGCCGCTGAAATCCGCTGAATCGTACCGCTGTCCACGTTCCACAGCGGCAGTATCAGCACTTCGGCAAAGATACCGGTGACATAGCTTGCCTGTTCCTCCAACTGACGCTGAGAGGAACGGGTCGAATGCAGATAGTATGCTGTTCCCAGAGTTGTGATCACCAGACTGATTGCCAGTGTCAGCACAATGACCAGATCCCCGGAGATAGTCCGTTTTCTATAACTTCTCACTTCTCATTTCCCGTCAGTTTGTCTCCTGCGGTTCCGGTTGAAAATTTCCGGAGTGCAAAAATAGAGCGGAGCGGTTTTTTGCACCTTCCCGTATTTCCGAAAGTTACGGTGCAAAAAAGCGCTTCGCTCTTCGCTCTATTTTTGCACTCCTCCTGCAAAAAAGCGCTTCGCTCTATTTTTGCACTCCTCCCGATACTGAAAATTTATTTCCGATAATCTTTCCGCACCGGATAAAACACATCCAGAATTCGGCAATCTGTAACAGCCCTGCCCGAATGAACCGCATTCGGCGGAATTACGGCAATTTTTCCGGGAGAAAGAATTTCGGCTTTGCCGTCAACAGTCAGTTCGAATTTTCCTTCAAACATGGTCGCGACCTGTTCATGCGGATGGGAATGACCGGGCAGGGACGCGCCGGCTTTGATATTCCAGTACGCAAAGGTCATATTTTCCGTGTGGACAAATCTGGCTTTGAAGCCCGGAACAAGCTCTTTTTCTTCAAGATCATTCAGATGAATAAACGGCATGACGATCTCCTTTTCGTAAGGTGCAAAGCGGGTTTGAAACCCGCT
>DYRK01000322.1:1676-3371 GCA_020718785.1 Desulfatirhabdium butyrativorans
TCAGATTTTCAAAATTGTTATGCTCCGACATATCCGATACCCTTCATTTATGTCAAAAATCCGTTTATGTCAAACCAATAAACCAATAAACGATTTGCGCCGTTTTATTACAGACTTTGGCGTTTTACGGCTCGCCTGAGTATGACAATTCTGCAAATTGTCTTTCATGCTTACGCTCAATTTTTTTCATTGATATTCTCTATGGAGAGCCTTTCACATTATAGAAATAAGCGAATTGACAAACCTGTTCGGATTTGACAGCTTTGTGAAAATTGTAAAATCTGAACAAATCTGAATCAGGAGAAAAAATGAGCGACTATAAAAAAATGTGGGCGGATCTGGGACTGAATCTTCAGGCACATGACGCCCTGCTTTCGGTTCTGGGAAAAGCTTATCAAGATATTTATCTTGCACAGAAAAACCGTCCCGCGGGGATGGGCTATTTTGATTTTGTCATGAGCGAGGTTCACGGTCTGCGGATCAAAGAACTGCTGGATGAAAAAGCCGCGGGCAGAAAGGTGATCGGGTCTTACTGCGTATTTGTTCCCGAAGAGATTGCACTTGCAGGAAACGCCACCCTCGTCGGTCTTTGTTCCGGAGCCGATTTTGCCACCGAAGAGGTGGAAAAACTGCTTCCCCGCAATACCTGCTCCCTGATTAAATCTTCTTTCGGATTCAAGCTCGGAAAGGTCTGTCCCTATCTTGAATGTTCGGATATGATCGTAGGCGAAAACACCTGTGACGGCAAAAAAAAAGCCTATGAAACTCTGAAAACCCTTGTCCCGAACCTGTATGTCATGGACCTCCCGCAGGTGAAATCCGCGGAAGGAAGAGCATTGCTGAAAGCAGAATATTTCCGGTTCAAAGCCGCGGTTGAAAATCTGACCGGTGTAAGAATTGACGCGGATAAACTCAGAAAAAGCATAGCCATTGTAAATAACAAAAGGAAAGCCATTCACCGGCTGATGAGTCTGCGGAAAGCAGACCCGGCTCCGATTTCCGGCTTGGACGCGCTGCTGGCAAATCAGGTTTTTTTCTATGACAATCCTGCACGTTTTACCGAATCGGTGAACAAAATCTGCGATGAACTGGAAACCCGTATTGAGAGAAAAGAGGGCGTGTTCCCGAAAAAAACACCGAGGATTCTCATATCCGGCTGCCCTATGGCGGTTCCGAACTGGAAACTTCCCTGGATTATCGAGACATCCGGCGCTGTGATTGTGGGTGAAGAATCCTGTGTGGGCGAGCGCGGAACGCGCAATCTGACCGCGGATTCGGGAAGCACTGCAAACGAACTGACAGAGGCAATTGTTGACCGGTATTTCAAGATTGACTGCGCCATATTCACTCCCAATCCGGATCGTATGAATCACATTGCAGAAATGGCTGAGACTTACAAGGCAGACGGCGTGATTCATTACGGTCTGCAATTCTGTCAGCCATATCTCATGGAAGCGATTCCCGTGGAAAAGGCTTTGGAATCAAAGAATATTCCCACACTTCGCATTGACAGCGACTACAGCATGGAAGACCTGGGACAATTGAAAACCCGTGTCGAAGCTTTTGTGGAGTTGTTGAGATGAGAACTGGGTACTGACTGGGTACTGGGTACTGGGTTCGGGGTGCGGGGTGAAAACTCCGTACTCCGTACCCAGTACCCCGTACCCAGTACCCCGTACCCAGTACCCCGTACCC
>DYRK01000322.1:3471-6821 GCA_020718785.1 Desulfatirhabdium butyrativorans
GTACTCCGTACCCAGTACCCCGTACCCAGTACCCCGTACCCAGTACCCCGTACCCTGAGGAGTTATATGCGATACGCAGGCATTGACATCGGTTCCCGGAGCATCGAACTGGTGGTATTGGAAAATCAGGAAATTGCGGAAAGCCGACAGACAGACTCCGGTTTCAATCCCATGGAGAACGCTGAATCGCTCATGCAGGGCATGACTTACGACCGGATCGCCGCTACGGGTTACGGACGGCATCTTTTTGAAATAGCTTATAACTCTCCGACTGTGACTGAAATCAAAGCCTACGCGGAAGGCGCAAAGTTTCTGTTTCCGCAGGTCCGTACCATATTGGACATCGGCGGACAGGACAGCAAAGCCATTTCCTTAAATGATGAGGGAAAGATAAAGAAATTTGAAATGAATGACCGATGCGCGGCAGGCACGGGAAAATTTCTGGAAATCATGGCACGTTCTCTCGGATACGGACTCAAGGACTTCGGACCCGCAGCACTTGAAGCAAGAAAAGATATTCAGATCAGCAGTATGTGTACCGTTTTTGCGGAATCCGAAGTGACCGGGTTGGTGGCAAAAGGCGAAGACCGCCGGGAAATTGCCCTGGGTCTCCACAGTTCGGCAGTCCGCCGCGCACTGGGAATGCTCAAGCGGATTTCTGTAAATGACAGCCTTGTTTTTGCCGGAGGAGTTGCCAGAAATCCATGTATGTGTCAGTTATTGGAAAAGGCTTTGGAGCGGAAGATTCTTATTCCCGAAAATCCGCAGATGGTCGGCGCGCTGGGCGCGGCACTGCTGGCAAGAGAGATAAAATGAATTTTATATTTGTCTGCCCTGATAAAAATGAGATATTCGAGAGCGAGGCATTCGAGATGATTGAAAACCGCGGGGTTGTTACAGATAAAGCCGGAAACAGAAGCCTTGACGCAAAGATCGCTTTGACCTCAGCCTGTCCTTTTTGCGGAAAGCAGCATATCTTTCATGTCAGTGAATTGATATGCCCGTTTTCAGGCAATAAGGAATTTATCGGCAAGTCATAATGAATCAGCAATTAAAAAAGCGGACAGGCTTTCGCATGTCCGCTTTTTTTTATGAGATCAGATATCAGCGGTTCTGACGTCCCCGCGTCGTTTATTTCACAACTCCCCGTCAATGGGATGAACGGAAGTTTCAGGCGGACGGAATCGGTATCGCAAAACGCCCTGAATGATTTTCATGACGCAATCGTCCGTAATCGGACTTGACAATTGTATTTATTTTTCATATTTTTATTCGTCATTGTCCAATATACGGCAACAACATCCGATACTCCGGCTGTCAGGGTGTCAAGCGGCGGAAGCCTTGCTTTGACAAATTGCAAAGTTGATTGGATTACACCCCATAAGCGATTGAAAAGAAACCGTTATTATTCATAAGCCGTCAGCAGACAGGTCTGATGACCGCTCCGGCATTCCGGAGGAATCGGAAGATATTTTCCGATTCCTCCGGAATCCATAAAATTTTGTAAATAATTCAGGACAGAAGACCTGATTTTTCCGTTAATTTTTTTATGGTTTTGTTCAACTGCGCTTCGGTTCTGTTAAGAAGGAGACGCCATGAATGCAGATTTTTCAAAAATGAAAAGAATCGCGAGCTATCTGGAGGGAGGACCTGAATGCACGGATGAATCGCTGAACTCACTTCCCTCGGAATACAAACACAGGCTTGCAAGAAGTTTTTATGCCATAAACACCCATGATATTGACAAAATAACCGGAAAACGCTTTTTTGTTTCAAAAAAAATTGACGGTCACATGCAGGTGGTGGTGTTTAACGGAAAACAGATTTTTATGATCGGAAGGCGCGGGGTTGCCAGGGCAGAACTTCCCTGTCTTGAAGCTGCCAAAGCCGTGCTGGTGAATCAGAAAATCGAAGCAATGATTGCAGGTGCGGAATTGTACGCTCAAAGAGCAGAGGGACGCAGCCGGGTTTATGATGTGACAGCGGCTTTGGCTGACGAAACTGCTGCTGACAGGCTCGGACTGGCATTTTTCGATATTCTTGAACTTGACGGGCAGTCTCTGAAAACCGCGAGCTATGAGACAATTTTCGGAAGACTTTCTGAAATTTTTCCGAAAACCGGCAAAGCCCATGTTATCGAAACCCGGATTGCCAGATCCAAAGCAGACATCAAAAGACTGTCTGAAAAATGGATAGAGCAGGACGGCGAAGAAGGGCTGGTGGTCCGCGGCGATATGCCTTTTGTCTATAAAATCAAGCCCAAACATACTTTTGACGCCGCGATAGTGGGATATGTGGAAGGCATCAACGATTATAAAGGCAAAGTCAAAACCATGCTCTTCGCGTTCATGCGGGAACCGGGCATGTATCAGATTGCCGGAAAAGTGGGAAACAATCTGACTCTCGACCAAAGAAAACAGTTTTTTAAAATATTGTCGCAGAAACATGCTGAATCGAATTTTATCGAAAGCGATAATGACGGGATTGCATTCCATATCGTGCATCCTGAAATCGTGATCGAAGTCGGATGCAATGACATTATGACCGAAAACACTTACGGCAAAGCCCTGCTGAATCCGCTGGTGCGCTTTGACGGGAACCGCTATTCGCTTTACAATACGGTTCCCGGCGTCCGCTTTATCAGCCCCATGGTGGAGCGCATCCGTGAGGATAAAACGGTAAATACCGATGATATCCGCTTTTCTCAGATCAGCGATCTGGTTTATCTCCCGGAACAGTCCCTGAAGCCTGAAACACTTCCCGAAAGCACGCGGATATTCAGAGAGGTCTATCAGAAAACGCTCAAAGACAAGCTCATGGTTCAGAAATTTCTGGTGTGGAAAACCAATAAGGAAAAGCTTGATTCGCGCTATCCAGCGTATGTGATGCACTATACGAATTTCAGTTCCCAGCGGAAAGAGCCGTTGCAAAAGGACATCCGCATTTCAAACAGCGAATCCCAGATTATGGAATTTGCCCGCCAGTTCATAGCAGAGAATGTGAAAAAAGGCTGGGTGAGGTATTAATGCGAATTAAGAGTTGAAATTTTCGGATACAGGAAAAACAGATAGTTACCGATTTGAATCAATCGGACATGATTTTTAACTGTCTGATTTTACACAGCCGATTTCAACCCTTAATTCGCATTATGAGGCACAGGATTAAAAAATGCCAGCCGATATTGCTGAAAGAGATATGTGTATAGAAATTTCAAGATGTTTCCTCGTTCCCAAGCCCCGGCTTCGGTCCGTCTCCTGTCACGGGAAGCCGGGGCTTCCCCGGCAGGTGCGTTCCCAAGTGCAGCGGTTTTTTGCAAGCCTGCATTTTTGCAAAAATACAATTTTTGCACT
>DYRK01001045.1 GCA_020718785.1 Desulfatirhabdium butyrativorans
TGCCGGAAACCTTTGACCTTCTGAAGATAATCCTTATTTCCGACAATGTCTAATAGTCAGTATGTTTGAATCATTGGGCTATAAAACAACTGTCAGAATAATGTATGCCCCGGATTACGGCATTCCGCAAAGAAGAAAACGATGTATTTTTTTTGCTTCCAGAACAGGTGCTGACCCTGTATTTCCGGAACCGGTTTTCAGTCCTTCAGGAAATTACAATCTTTTTGATCCGATTAAAAAATACAGAACCGCATGGACAGCGATTTCAGACCTGCCTGAATTGGAAAACGGCGAAGGTTCGGAAACTCTTCCTTACAGCAAGCCTCCCCGGAATGAATATCAGGCGGAAATGAGACTTAATTCTGAAATCTTATACGATCACATATCAAAAAAACTGAATGAAAAGCAGCTGATACGGATTGCATCATTAAAACCGGGGCAGGGAATGAAAGACCTCCCTCCGGATATAAGACCTAAATCCGGATACAGCGGGGCTTATGGCAGATTAGATTTTGAAATGATAGCCCCTACTATTACAAGATGGGTGTTTCATCCGGGTTCCGGAAGATTCTGCCATCCGAAAGAAGCAAGGCTGATTACGATAAGGGAAGCTGCAAGAATACAGTCATTTTCTGATGATTTTATATTCAGGGGAACATATCTGCAAAAATCTTACCAGGTTGGAAATGCTGTTCCTCCTTTATTGATGTATGCGCTTGCAGATAACATCAGAAAGGCTTGCTCTGTATGCGGCTCATAAGCATTTCTATTACTTCGCCGACGGGTAATCGTCTGGGGTTTAAATTAAATATTTCAGTGTGTTCCGGCATAACAAATCTTTCAAAAAAGTGAGTCTGATTCGGATACCATCGGAACACACAGAATCCGTCATTTTTTCTTATGCCCTGTAAGCCGTTTTTTTGTCCGTCTGTCCATTTCCATTCGAGTTCTTCAGGATGATATTGTTTCAGTTTTTCTTCAATAAAAGCATACTGCTTACGATTTTTCGATTTCAGCAGAATACTGACTCTTTTTTAAAATATCCGCGCGTTGAATCACGACTTCAAATTCACAGTGCGGTCTGATTTGCCAAAGAATCGTCTTTGCTGACCAGCCGATTGATGCTTTTGTGTCAACAATATCGAAAAGCAATTTTTTTCTTATAGTTGTCAACGGGTCTGAGAGAGGGATATTTTTAGCGTACGAGAATATTGCTTCCCATATAAAATCTTCCACATCATCAATAAACGGTACGGCAAAAGCAGCCCGGATACCGTCTTTCAGACGCTCTTTCTCATTCGCCGTGAGCAGGTATGACATTATTTTTTTCCTCAACGAGATTCATCAATTCGGTAAGTGAGAAGCTGTTTTAAAAAATATTGTTTATGCCAATCTTCTCAATAAAATACTGATCATTGATATCTGAA
>DYRK01000323.1 GCA_020718785.1 Desulfatirhabdium butyrativorans
TATTACTGTTCATAAGCAGCAACGATGGGTTTCATCTGCCCGGATCAGTGCAGGGTTCTGTGTTCATAACTGCTCTGTGAACTGAATCTGTCATCCGCTGACATCATCATTTCGTTCTTCGTAATTTCGTTCTTCCGTCTCACCTGTCTGCCTACAGACATATTAATCAGTTCATAAACATCCACAATAAGGGAAATACGTCCGTCGCCCAGAATCGTCGCGCCGGAGAATCCGCTGTTTTCCTGCAAATAATCCACCAGCGGCTTTATTACCGCCTCTTCCTGACCGATCAGGGCATCCACCACTAATCCTGCCTGACGCATTCCTGTATTGACAACTACTACAAAGAGTTTTCCCGGATCAGGGGAAAGTGATTCGATACCAAATACTTCCGACAGGCGGATCAGCGAGAGAGTGCTGTCGCGCAGATGAATGACTTCCACACCCTCGATCACGGTGATATCATTCTCAAAAACCCGGAGCGTTTCTTCCACCGATGCCAGCGGAATTGTAAAGATATCCGCACCTACCCGGACCAGCAATGCACGGATAATCGCCAGCGTAAGAGGAATTTTGATGCGGAACCGTGTGCCTACGCCGACTTTCGAGTCCACTTCGATGGTCCCGTTGAGCTTTTCGACATTTTTCTTCACCACATCCATGCCTACCCCGCGGCCCGATGTTTTGGTGACTTCCTTTGCCGTGGAAAATCCGGGTTTCATAATAATACTGATAACTTCTCTCAGAGGCATCCGATCCAATTCTTCCTGAGTAAAAAAATTCTTTTCCAAAGCTTTTTGTTTGATAAGTTTGGGATCAATGCCCCGCCCGTCATCCGAGATTTCTATAACTACATGATTGCTTTCATGGTAGGATTCCAGCCGCAGGGTAAACTCTTCGGGCTTGCCTTTGCGCCGGCGTCCTTCGCTTGTCTCACATCCGTGATCCACAGCGTTGCGGATAATATGGATCATGGGGTCGGATATCTCCTCAATGACCATTTTGTCCAATTCTGTTTCTTCTCCAACGATTTCAAGCCTTACCTGCTTGTCTGTATTATGAGTCAGATCACGTACCAGCCGGGGATAACGGTTGAACAGCTGGGCAATGGGCAGCATTCTGACCTTCATTACGCCTTCCTGCAATTCATTGGCTACCCTGCCCAGCGCGACAGTGGCTTCGCTGATTCTGAAGGTGAGAGCTTTTACAGGCTTCATCTCCCGCTGTCCCAGCCGTACCGTGTCCTGAAGATAATCCTGCAATTCCTTCATCTCGGAATACAGTTGGGAAAACCATGCCCGGCTCACCACCAGTTCGCCTACCTGATTCATCAGCGAATCTATTTTCCGTGTATCCACCCGCAGGCTGTGTTTTGCCATGACTTTTTCAGGATGAAGCGACTGAATATCAATTTTTTCCGATCCGGGTTCGGAATATATTTTTTCCGTTTCAATGAGTTCGGAAACACTCTGAACAGTTTCTTCGGATTTGTCTTCAGGCAGAGAAATTTCAGCCATATTCCTCACGTTTCCAAGCTCCGGCCCGGTAACTGGAGTGATCTTTTCCTCGGCAGTTTGTGAAATAGTCCGGGGCTGTTCCGGGACATGATTCCGGGAGATAAGTCTTTCCTCCACATCTTCATGGTAAGAGTCAATGTCCGGTTCCGAGTCCGGCTCTCCGAGCATAGTACCAGAATCAGAGTCGAACACATCATCGAGTTCGTCAAAAAGCCCCTGATAATTGACCGGCTCCCGTGTTTCTGCATCTTTTTCCGGTCGGACAACTTCATCCGCTATCCCGGCATCCTGAATATCCCGTTCTTTGACTTCAGCGAAAAGCGTGATGGGCAAATCTTCCGATTCCTCTGCTTTGCCGGGAATCTCTTTTTCAAATTCATCCATGATATCGGCAGCCTGAAGCCCTTCGTCATCTTCATCCTCTGAGTCATTCTCTGTGTCCGGGATGTCGGGTGACAGCAGCAGGTCCTCTGTCTCAGACTCATGGTATGTGTCAGTCGCCGCTGTTTTTTCACGCGGCTGTGCAGGTCTGAAATCAGGTCCCAGAAACTCGGAAAACCGCTTTATAATTTCATTCAGATAGACATTCATCCCGTCTTCTACGCTTTTTCCCTTGAAAACACCTGCGAAACTGTCTTTCTGCACTGCCTCGATGTCTTGAATCCACTGTTCGTAAAAACGGGTAAGTTTTTTATAATCCATGTAATTGGCAGAAGAATGAAGGCTGTTGATATGCCCGATACATTTTCCGAGGATTCCGTTTTTGTTTTCCGAAGACCGCAGTTCGGCTATACATTTTCTCACAAGGGAAATGTTCTCTTTCAGATGCTGAATGAAAATATCAAACAATTCGCTGTCATGTTCTTCCTCGTAACTTTCCTCGTCATTTTCTTCGGATAAAGAGACAACTGCTGTCCGGTCTGTCTTATCTGTCTCATCCGGAACAGAGACCGCTGCCGCATCTTCCGGATGTTCCGGTTCGTCCGAAGTGCCGGCAGGGTGGGGAAGGAGCAGATTCATGAAGCGGTGCAGATCGGCAAGCAGATCGCCCGCGTCGTCGGGAAAGGAGATCATCAAAGCCTGATTTTTAAGATTTTCAAGCCGTTTTACCGCATCATCACGCTGCCCGCATACCGATATCCTGATAAAAGCATCCAGCATCTCTGTCAGCCGCTTTTTCTTTTCATCGCTGACATCCCCGCGTGCCATTTCATATAATACTACCTTCAGGGTGTCATAATGCTGCTGGGCTTTGCCGATGTCAATATCTATATCGTCGCAGCTTGCCGGCTGAACCGGAGAAGGCTGTTCGAACAGGTCTTTGATGAGTTCATCTGAAATCACATCTTCTTCCCGGTCCGATTTTATGTCTAATTCATCAATCCGGCGGATCAGGTCTCCGATCTCGGTTGTCTCGGTATGCGATTTCTCAACATCCTGAATCAGCATTGCAATCCGATCTTTCGAGTCAATCAGAGTGTTGATGATTTCCTTGTCCGGAGATTTTCCGCCATGCCGCAGAATTTCCAGCAGGTTCTCCAGTTTGTGCGAAAGCCCGGCAATCCGTTCCATACCCAGATACTCGGCGGAACCTTTTATCGTGTGAGCGGATCTGAAGATATCATTTAAAATTTCACGGTTGTCGGTATCTGTTTCCAGGCGAAGCAGATTGCTTTCCATTTCTTCAAGATGTTCCCCGGTTTCGGCAATGAAATCCTGAAGCAGTGATAAATCCGTCATGATATTCCTCCTGAAAGTGAGAAATGAGAAGTGAGAAATGGGAAATAATTTTCACTCCTCACTTCTCACTCCTCACTTCTCACTTAATAAGGATGCTTTCAATAAGAGCCAGCATTTCTTTGGCATTATGTTTTTTGATATATCCCAACGCGCCGAGACGGGCAGCATTTTCGCTGTACTTGTCTTTATCCAGATTGGAAAGAAATATAATCCGGGCATTAGGATCAGATGCCAGAATTTTCTCTGCCGCTGTGAATCCGTCCATATCCCGCATGGTCACATCCATAGTGACGACATCCGGTTTCAAGGAGCGATAAAGTTCAATCGCCTCTATACCGTTTTTTGCTTCTCCCAGAATCGTATGTCCCCCGGATTCCAGATTTTTTCTGACCATTTTTCTCATGATGGAAGAATCATCCACAATCAGAACACGCTTGCTCATGGGTCTGCCTCTCCGTAGGGTGGTGGGTGAAACCCACCGTGTCGGAATATCATTGAAGTTCAGAAAAAACGGTGGGTTTCACCCACCCTACTTTGATCAATTTTCGTGATCAATTTCTTTGAGCTTTTTTATCTCTTTTCCCTGCAATATTCTGCTGAAATCCAGCAGAATGAGAAGTCCGGTATCAATTTCGCATACTCCCCGTATATACTGGCTTTTCAGACCCGCGACAACAATATCGGGCGGCGGTTCGATGGTGCTGATCTGTATTTTAAGCACCTTTGTAACCGAATCCACAATAAAACCCGTGACGCGGTCATCCACATTGATAATGAGTATCCACGTGGCTTGAGATTCGGGCATTGCTTTTTTCTTATAAAGATTGAGCCGTTTACGCAGATCAATCACCGGTATGATGCTGCCGCGCAGATTTATGACGCCTTCGATAAAATCGGGAGAATTCGGAACAGCAGTGATGGGAGCCGACCGGATGATTTCCTGCACCATGAGGATGTCAACGCCGAATGTCTCCTTGCCGATGGTAAAGCCCACCAACTGCATCTGATCGCTCTCAGCCTGCTCGGTTCTTTCGCTTAAATACGCCTGATCCATTATGATAACTCCTTGTGAAGTGAGGAGTGAAAAGTGAGAAGTGAGAAATATTCACTTCTCACTCCTCACTTCTCACTTTTCAATTCCTTCCCCCTTTGGTGAGGATTTGCGACAGCTTTGCCAGATTTTCCGTGATACTCACCACCTGTCCCGCTCCTTCGGTGGTCTGGAGTGCGCCCTTTAAGGTTTCATCGGTAATTTCAGTGAGACGTTTGGAACGGCTTGCCTGAGCCGAAGTCATATCTTCGATCTGCTCTGTACGTCTGACGATTCCTCTCATTTCCTCATCCACGGATGTCGCGCCTCTTTGAACCTCCGACACCAGATCAGCAATCCGCTCTGCATTTTTTTCCACTGTGGCGAGTGCTTTCTGGGCAGCTTCACGGCGTTCACGCTGCTGTCCGGCATGGGTTGCGATTTCCTGAGCAAGTGCGTTGAGTTCCTGCATCATGTTATGGATATTGCTGGTTCCTTTTGCCAGAAGCGTCGCGGTGCCGGAAATTTCCTCGATTGCACGCATATTGACCTCGCCGCCTTCGGCAATTTTCAGCAGAGCCATTGCAGACTGATCTGTCAGATTTGTTCCTTCGGTAACACGTGCGGCAGAATCTTTGATAAGCTGGGTGATTTCTTTGGCTGCCTCGGAAGATCGCTGTGCCAGTTTTCCGACTTCGTCCGCGACCACGGCAAAGCCTTTTCCGTGCGCGCCGGCACGGGCTGCCTCAATAGCCGCGTTCAGCGCGAGCAGGTTTGTCTGTTCGGCAATTTCCGTGATAACAGAGATGATTTCCGAAATCTGATCCGAAGATTCGGCAATCGCACGCATACCTTCAACGGTCGCGTTGACCGATGCCCGCCCTTCATCAGCAGCCTGAAGCACCTGTTTGCCGTAATCGGTTGACCGGACAGCAACCGTTGTCATTTCTTCGACAGCCCTTGCAAATTCATCCACTGCCGCTGTGACTTTTCCGACAGCTTCTCCCTGTTTTCCGGCAGTTGCCACAACCAGCGCGCCGGTTTCACCCATAGCGATAACACGCTCCGTGGCAATTGAAACCTGTTCGCTCTGTTCTTTTGATGCCTCTTCCACCTCGCTCATGGAATTTACCAGAGTCTTGACATTTCTTCCCGATATTTCAGCAGCTTCTCTCTGGGCAAGGGATGTCTGACGCACTTCGCCTGCGGTTCCCCCCATTTCGACAACAGTTTTCTGCACTTCCTCGATCTGACGTGTTTCATTTTGAGCGCGCTCTCTGTTGGATGAGGCACGGCGGGCAACATCTTCCATTCCCTGGGTGATGCTGTTGAAAAAGTTCGTCATGGTGCGGATAATCAGAAGCGATATGAATCCGGAGATCAGGATGGCCAGAAATGTGCCGATAAAAATATAGGTTTTGGTTCTGCTGATCGCTTTTTCATTTTTAAGCTGACGCTCTGTGACAAACTTATTTTCGAGATTCACCAGTTCTTCTATTTTTGCACTGACAGCGTCCATGATTTCTTTGCCGGTTCCCTGTCTTACGAAGTCATCCACATCTTTCAGATTCGGAAGTTTGGCAATCTGTTCACGCATGGCAATCATCGGATCGAATTCATCTTTAATCAATGTATCTGCAAGTGTCTCGATTTTGCTGAGATCCATTCTGGCACCCTCGACATCGAATTCACGGTTCATTCCGCCATATCCCGCGCTGATGTGCTGCCGGAACAGGGAAATATCCTCTCTCAGGGATTGCTGCCCTTTGCGGAAAGGTTCGAGAGAAGTTTCTTTGCCCGTATTCAAAAAGCCATAAGCCGCGGCGTCCATGTTCCGCAGATTATATGCCATTGACAATAAAAGATTGACTGCTTTCTGATCATTTGCTTTCTGGAACCGGTCCCTGAGTCTTTCGCTCAGTTCCCGGATTTCATTCTGGATTTTTTCAAATTTCCCTGTAGCCAGTTTTCCCCGCAATTCATTGTCCAGTCTGATTCCCTGTTCTGCTTTGCGCCTGATTTCATTGCCCGGATCCCCTGCTTTTTTAACGTAATCCGCGATCATTCCCTGAATCTCTGTGACCAGCGACAAGGTTTCGGCCGCAGGATTGTGTTCTTTCAACATTTTGAAATTGGAATCAATGTCTTTCTGGGACCGGTAATATCCTTCCAGATATCTCTCTTCGCCGCTGAGAAGAAAGCCTCGCCGCGTATAGCCCATTTCCATTCTGAGTTTGTCTATCACATTTACATGACCGACGATCAGGTATGTTCTCTGAACCTCATTGCCGGTCTCCATCTGATCCTGAATACCGCTCATGACAAACAGCGCGACAATGACCAGCAATGCCAAAGGAATAATACTTCCCCAGATAACCCTTGCTCTTAATGACATGTTCCCGAAATTCATGAAATTTCCTCCTGTCTGTTTTCTGTTCCCGTTACGCCCCAGCCTCTTAATTTTTTTTCCCGTTACGAAGCCCCGGCTTTCTCGTTACGAAGCCCCGGCTTTCTCGTTACGAAGCCCC
>DYRK01000324.1 GCA_020718785.1 Desulfatirhabdium butyrativorans
CGCTCCGCAATTCTTCAACTCAGCATTCCGGACACAAATCAGGCAGCCTGTCAAGTATTTTTGACCCTGATTTTCAGGATTTCAGGATTGACATGATTGCTGTTCAGCCCGGGGACACGCCGCCGGCGTGTCCCTACGGAGATTCGACCGTCCGGAAGGCTTGACACAAATCCTGAAAATCAGGGTTTTAATTGACGCTCCGTTTCATCAATAATCCGATCCGCTTTCTCCTGATTCCAGATACCGAGATATTTCTGGCGTTTTCTGCCGTCCGCTTTTTTAGTCAGATTGAAAATAGCCTCTCCTTTTCTGTTTTCTCCCCGTTTGTTAAGATTCCAGCCTCTGTATGTTCCGGGGATATCCGGTTCGCGAAGAATCTTTTCTTCCTCTTTGTGTAATGTTTCGGATTGAACATACTTATGCTCCTTATCATCGGAAGCCTTTTTGTGTAACTCTCCGGCTGCTTCAGCGCCCCGGAGTTCGTCAAGTCCGAATCCGAAACGGACTGACACATCAATGCCTGTATCTTTCCGAATGGATTCAACAGCTTTCAATGTAGCTGTTATTGCATCAAAGCCGACCCTCCATAAGTGCTTTCCTGCGTGTCCTCAACATCCTTTCCAATGCTGCATCATCTTCTGCCATACGATAAAGTGAATTAAAATTTTTTGTTTCGGAAAACCGCTTTTCTTCGGAGGAGTAGGTTCCGGTTATCATCACTTCATAAAGCACATCCTCAGCCCAATCCCGGAATTGTTTCGCATTTTTTCCTTCGCAGTGCATGGATACGCGGATAATTCCCCGATATGAATAGATGACTCTGGCAGGATTGCCGCGTCCGATATTAGCGTCAGGATACATGACGGTAATCGTCATAAAATGTGTACCCTGTTTCAATTCTTCTTTTCTGACAAGCCGGGAATGAAGTTCCCGAAGATCCGAAACGCCCAAAGCATTGCCCAACTGTTTGCGTGTAACCCATCGCTGATTATCTCTGTCAATAATCTCTATCGGGAATTCATCCTCTCCGATTTTAAACAATATAATATTATTCATTTACAGCGACTCCGTTTTTTGTGTTCCGAGATAACGATTTTTTAGTACGCTGTATAAACAGACGATGACCACATTAACGCCGAACTTTATTTTCGCTTTTCTTTATCTGTTATCTCATAATCTTCTTCCGAAAGAAAATATCTATGTCGCATAAAGTTCGGTCTTATAATGCACTTTGACAGGCTTATCAAGCTTTTTTTAAAAATGTCCGAACACTGTCTGAACCCTGATTTTCAGGATTTCAGGATTGACAGGATTTCTGTTCAGCCTTCCGGAGTGCTGAAATGCCAATTTTATAAAACGGGTTCAGCACAAATCCTGAAAATCCTTTAATCCTGAAAATCAGGGTTCGGACATTATCGGATTGCAGCCGTGCTGACCGATCTTATAAAATGGGTCATTTCAGCACTCCGGACTTTAAAACGATCTGAAAAATCGTTTTACAGTAAAACGGCTTTTCAAGCCGCTTTGTGTCTGTGCTGAACCAATCTTATAAAACAGGCATTTCAGCACTCCGGAAGATTTGACAGAAATCCTGAAAATCCTTTGATCCTGAAAATCAGGATTCGGACAATATACAGAAATTCCGTTGCACTTTTTTCTTGACATCATTCATCAGACTGTTTTAAATAATCACATTATAGCTAAATTGTAATTACATTGAAGTCAGCCCCTTCTGGAACTTTCAGAACGGGTTCAGGAATTTTTTCCTGTCTTTTCATATTGTTAAGGAGGAATCGGATAATGGCTGTCGAGAAATTCAAGGAATGGTATGAAAACCGTCACGCGTACCAGCGCGACTGGAAAAAAAGGACCGGCGGAAAAATTGTCGGTTTTTTCTGTACTTATGAGCCGGAAGAAATTTTTTACGCGTTTGACGTTCTGCCGGTCAGGATTCTCGGATCCCATGAAACTCAGGATGTGACCGAGCCGCATCTGTTTGCCATGTTCTGCCCCTTTTGCCGCGACGTGCTGGCGCAGGGCTTGAAAGGAAAATACGATTATTTGGACGGTATCAGCATCGGGCAGTCCTGCATTCATCTGCGTCAGGCTTACACCTCATGGGAGATTCACAAAAATCCGGGCTGGAGCCATTACATCCCCATGCCCAACCATGTTCAGAGTCCGAGGGCAGTTCCTTTTCTGCGGGGAGAATACGAACTGTTAATCAAAAAGCTCGAAACTCTGACAGGGAAAAAAATCACGGACAGCGACCTGAACCGCGGCATTGATATTATGAACAAAACGCGGCGCGCCATGAAAGATATCTATGAATTCAGGAAACAGGACAATCCACCGATCACGGGTCTGGAATGTATGTATATGACCTGTTCCCAGTTCTTTACCGATGCCCGCGAGTGGCTTCCCGTGGCAGAGGAAGTGAAAGAAGAACTCAAAACCCGGAAATTGGACAGAGAACCGGGCAAACGGCTTCTTCTTGTGGGCAGCGAAAATGATGATCTTGATTTCATCAGAATGGTCGAGACGCTGGGAGAACGCGAATCCGTGGGCGCGACGGTCGTGATCGAGGAACATTGCACCACTACGCGGTATTTCTGGGATGAAGTGGAAGAAGGAACCGGCGATCCGCTCAAAGCCATTGCCGACCGCTATGTTTCCCGCACGCCCTGTCCCTGCAAAGACTGGCCCCGGCGTTCACGCTTGCAGCGGATTCTGAAATTCGCCAAAGATTTCAAGGCAGACGGTGCGATTGTCATTCAGCAGAAATTCTGTGATCCTCACGAAACAGACATCCCCTTTATCAGAAGGTTTCTTGAAGAAAACGGCATCCCCACATATTTTCTGGAATTTGACGTCACCACGGCTGTAGGACCTTTTGCCATCCGCGTGGAGGCTTTTCTTGAAACTCTGGATACAGAAGACGATCTGTTTTAAATTGAAAATTGAGAATTGAAAATTGAATATTCTGATTTTCAACTTTCAATATTCAATATTCGATTTTCAATCTTTATGAGGAGAAAATACTATGGCGAAATATCCTAGCGAGCCTTTGAAATGCTGGCCCAAGGCCAAAGAACTGAGAAACAAGTTTTATCAGAATTTTGCGGAGGCAAAAGACAAAGGCGGACTCCGCTGGATGGGAAGCGCCTGGTCTCCGGACGCTGTAGTTCGGGGCTTGGGCGAAGATGTCCACTGTATTACCGGCGAACCCTACGGCGCGTCCTGTGCTTTTGACAAACCGCTCTCTGCCAAATTTCTGGCTGCCGCGGAAAATTACGGATTTGCCCGTGACCTTTGCGCGTATATGAGAAATTACTGGGGTTCTATTCTCTGCAATGAATATGCGCTCGGAGGCGGCAAATTTCCCAAAGCCGATTTCGCGTGGAGCCAGCATATCTGCTGTTCCCATGCCAAATGGTATCAGAACGCGTGCGAACTCGAAGGCGGCGTTCCGCTTTACTGCGTGGATGTGGGCGCGGGCGCGTATCCCCCGTTTGAGCCGGAAATGTATCCGCACCGCGTCAAATATGTGGCAGATCAGATGCTCGACGGCATTGACTGGCTCCAGAAAGTGACCGGCAGGAAATACAATGACGAGCTTTTCTTCGAAGCGGTCTGGAATGACATGCGCTCCACCAACAAATGGGCGGAAATCTGTATGCTGAACCGCAATATTCCCGCGCCGCTGGATGAGAAATCCATTTATTCGCTTTATGTGTTCGGCGTGCTGGAGCAGTCCAACAAAGAATTTGCTGATTTTTATGACGAGTTGTATGATGAGGTCAAAGATCGGGCAGATCGGGGGATTGCCGCGGTTCCCAATGAAAGCAAACGCGTGATGAGCGATACGCAGCCGCCCTGGGGATTTCTGAAAATCTATCGCTATATGGAACAGTGGGGCGCGGTGTCTATCGGTTCGCTCTATACTTTCGGACTTGCCGGAACCTGGCTTTATGATGAGAAAAATCATGATCTGCGTCCCAGACCGCTTCCGGCGAAAAAACCGGCTACGCGTGAAGAAGCCTGTACGATGCTGGCGGACTGGCACCTGAGCAAGCCGGAATATCAGCATTTTTATCATCCCGAATATAAGACAAAAATGATGGACGCTATTGCAAAAAACTGGCATGTTGACGGCGTGATTCTGCATTACAACAGAGGCTGCGAAGGGCTTACCGTGGGAATTGCCGAAAACCGGCTCGGTCTCTTGAAGAGAGGCAACAAAGTCATGACGTATGAGGGCAATATGGGCGATGAACGCGAGTTTGACGAATCGGCAACCATCAACCGTCTCTCAATCTTTCTGGAAAGTCTGGGGCTGGAAAAACCGAAGAGGTAAGGGGGGAACTGGGTTCTGGGCGCTGGGTTCTGGGAACTGGGTTCTGGCAGCAAGTACCCAGCACCCAGAGCCCAGCACCCAGCACCCGGAACCAGCACCACTTTGAAAAGGAGAATTAAGCAAATGATCAGTGCAGGAATAGATTGCGGCGCTAAAAATACAAAGACCGTCATTATGAAAGACGGCAATATCATCGGCAAAAGTTCTGTGCCGACAGGATTCGATCAGGAAAAGGCTGTGGATGACTCTTTGGAAAATGCTCTGAAAGCAGCAGGGGTTTCGAGAAAGGATGTCAAGAAGATTTTCGGAACCGGGTCAGGCAAAAATTCCGTCAAAATGGCTGATGACACGGTCAATGACATCAAGGCTATGGCAAAGGGAGCGTTCTATTTCTATCCCAAAGCCAGAACCGTCGCGGATGTAGGCGCGGAAGAGGGGCGTGCAGCCAAAATGGATGAAAAAGGAAATCCCGTTGATTTTGCCATCAATGAAAAATGCGCTGCCGGCGCAGGCGCATTCATCGAGGCTATGGCACGTGCGCTGGAAACTTCGCTGGAAGAAATGGGACCGCTGGCTCTGAAGTCGGATAAGACAATCCCCATGAATGCCCAGTGTGCGATTTTTGCCGAATCCGAAGTCGTAGGTCTGATTCATGCCAAAACCGAAAAGCAGGATATCAGCAAATCCATCCATGACTCTATGGCAAGCCGTATCGTGTCCATGATCCGGCGGATCGGCGTCAATGAAGATGTGGTCATGCTCGGAGGCGTGGGCAGGAATCCGGGCTTTGTGAAAGCCATGCAGAGGGAACTGAATCTGAACACCATCTATATCCCTGATGATCCGGAATTCGGCTCATGCGTGGGGGCTGCGGTGCTGGCGAATGAATGAAAAAGGTCAGAGGTTCGGGGTAAGGGGTTCGGGGGATTATCTCACCTCATACCTCTTACCCCTGACCCCGTACCTCTCAAAAAGGTCAGAGGTTCGGGGTAAGGGGTTCGGGGGATTATCTCACCTCATACCTCTTACCTCTGACCCCGTACCTCTCATCAAAAGGAGATTGATATGGCTGAAGAGAAAAAAGAATTCTGGCGTTGGACCGAGTCCAACTGGAAGAATCCCGATATAAACTGGAAGAGTGCAAAACATATTACGGTAGGAATTGACGTGGGATCGGTCAGTTCTCAGGCAGTGATCATGGCTGACGGTCAAATTTTGGCTTACGGAAATATGCGTACCGGCTCCGACAGCCCCAACAGTGCGCGCAATGCTTATAAATTCGCTTTGGATGCCTTGGGGGATCTGCCCGAAGACCGTATGGATTACTGCATCGGAACCGGATACGGCAGAGTCAATGTTCCCTTTGCAGACCGCAGCATCACGGAAATTGCCTGTCATGCCCGCGGGGCAAATTTTATTTACGGTCCCGAAGTCCGAACCGTGCTGGACGTGGGCGGACAGGACATCAAAGCCATTCAGTGCGATGAAAAAGGCAAAGTGACCAACTTTCTGATGAACGACAAATGCGCGGCCGGAACAGGCAGAGGAATGGAAGTATTTGCAGACCTTCTTGGCGTGCCGATTCAGGAAGTCGGGGATCGCTCATTCGAGTTCGAAGGCGAAGAACCCAAGGCAGTTTCCAGCACCTGCGTAGTCTATGCAAAATCCGAGGCTACGGGCTTGCTGCGTAAGGGCTGGACCAAAGAGCAGGTGCTTGCAGCCTATTGCAAGGCAATGGCAGACCGGATATATTCGCTGGTGGAACGCGTGGGAGTAAAACCCGAATTTGCCGTGACCGGCGGCATGGCAAAAAATCGGGGAGTCATGGATCGCGTAATGCCCAAAATCGGAATCAAGCGCATGAAAACCAAATGGGATACCCAGATCGCCGGCGCAGCCGGCGCAGCACTTTTCGCTCATGCCCTTTGTCAGAAAGGGAAGGGGAAGAAGTAAGAAACAGGTCAGAGGTTCGAGGTTCGGGGTCAGAGGTACCTCTCACCCCTTACCTCTGACCCCCTGACCCGCCCGAAGGGAGGACCGATGTTAGCCAATTACGGATACAAAGATGCGTCCGGCGATTTTTTCATCACGATTGATACGGACAAATGCAACGGCTGCGGGGATTGTGTCGGCGCATGTCCTGCTCAGATATTTGCAGTTGCGGATGAAGACCCGAATGATCCGTTGCGCGAAGACCCGGTCGCGATTGTTGCCGGCGATAAAAAGAAAAAGCTGAAATACGAGTGCAATCCCTGCAAACCCGCGACTGACAGACCGCCGCTGCCCTGTGCTGAAGCTTGCGGACTGGGGGCAATTTCGCATTCGTGGTAACACAGCAAAGTGGGGTGGGCAGCGTCTGACGCAGTTTGCCGAGTCCGATAAATCAGACTCTGTCCAAACCCTACTGAAATGAGGTATGAATTATGACGGCATACACCCGTGATGAGCTTGTTCCT
>DYRK01001046.1 GCA_020718785.1 Desulfatirhabdium butyrativorans
TCCACCTGAACCGTGAACCATTTCTGCAAGATTGCCTCATGCTCCTCTTTAGTAATGGAGGCAATGCCTTTGTTGATAATACCGAGCAGTTCGGAATAATCCTTGCGAACCGCATACATATAAGGTTCGGGCGGGTGATCCGCAATTCCGGCGATTTTCAGATTGACTAAATGATGTTTCTGAATCAGCCAGCATGAAGCATTGAGTGTCGTAATGGTAGCATCTGCTTTGGATTCAGAGACATCTTCCAGTGTTTCCAATGTGGTTTTCTTTTCAATGAGTCGGATTTCAGGATATTTATCAAGAAGCATAGTTTGGAATTTCATGCCTTTTACAACCGTTACGTTTTTATCTTTCAATGAACTTATACCGCTGATGAACGGCTCATCATTTCTTGTGATGATGACGGATTTCATTTCCATAAACGGAGTTGTAAAATTTGTGTATGATTTGCGTTCCGAAATATTATAAGATGGAAACATATCATATTCATGCGCCTTTGCTCTTACATCTAATTCCGCCTGCAAAACCGGAACATATTCAAAACGAATCCCGGTCCGTTCACCGATGAGTCTGAGGTAATCCGTATGATATCCTTTATACTCGCTGTTTTCGGAAAACATAGCCGGCGGATGCCCGTCAATGAAACCGAACCGGACCGTTTTGACTGTATTAAGCCAAGCCTGTTCTTCCGCGGTCAGCCGGACTTTTTTCATATCCGGTTTGAAATACCGTTGTTCGGGATCCGGTATCCAGCGGGCTTCGATATCTGCCAGTTCTTTATCTGATATGGCATCAAAGCCTTTATCAACAAGGGCAAGCAGTTCTTTGTTTTCTTTGAGAACACCGGCGCAGAATTTGCCGGTGTAAAGGACTTCCGGCAGACTTTCAAATTCTCCGGACAGCCCCAGACGGCTGAGATCGGATTCAGCCAATGCGGAAACGGAAATAAAACCGCCGATTTTTCCGTCTGTTGCCGCACGAATCATTTCTTCTCGGGTATCGAACCCGATCACAGGGATATCCGGATGGTTTTTTTTCAGCCAGCTTTCCTGAACCGTTCCGCGAAGCGCTCCGATACGCTGTCCGGAAAGTTCGGCAATCCCTGAAAGTTTACCGTATTTTGCCGAAAAAAAGATGTTCGTGCCTGCTTCGTAAAAAGGCTGGGAAAAGCCGATTCCTTCATATTGATCCGGAACATAAAAAAGCCCTCCGTGAATATCGGCTTTTCTGTTTTTCACGTTCTCGATGCCGGTTTTCCATGTATCTGCTGGAAGAAATTCGATTTTTCTGCCGGTTTTCTGCGCCCAGAGCCGCCAGATATCCGGAAACATGCCGGCAATATTGCCTTCCGAATTCATAAACATCAGAGGTTGAGCATTCATGGAGATTGAAATGACCAGCGTATCTTCGGTTTTGACGGAAG
>DYRK01001047.1 GCA_020718785.1 Desulfatirhabdium butyrativorans
TTGCCGATAGCGTCCAATATGGAATAACTCATTATTTAGATTCCGTTTATTTCATTTCTCCGGAGTGCGGAAATAAAATTTCAGCACATCTGTCTATTTTATTTCTCCGGAGTGCTGAAATGAAATTTTAGCACATCTGTATTTTTCGGGAGCGTGTGCTAAAATTTCATTTCAGCACTCCGGAGCGATATTTTCTCAGATATACGATAATGTCATCTGTCACCTGATCCTCATTTTTCGAGGCATCTATAATTCGGAAACGCTCGGGCTCGCGTCTCGCAAGTTCGAGATATCCGGCTCTGACTTTTTCATGAAAAATCAAGGTTTCTTTTTCAAACCGGGTTTCGCCTTTATCCCGTGTTCCGTTTTGTATCTGCTTCCATGCCCGCGAAAGTCCGATTTCAGGCGGCAGATCAAAAAGAACAGTAAGATCGGGTTTCAGATCGTCAAGCACAATCTCATGTAATATATAAATCAAGCTTGTGTCAAGTCCTCTTGCAAATCCCTGATACGCGACCGTGGCATCAAAATAGCGGTCGCATAAAACCAGCCGGCCTTGAGATAAAGCAGGCTTGATCTTTTCGCTGATATGCTGTGCGCGGTCTGCCATATACAGCAAAAGTTCTGTGCGGAAATCCATGATTTTGTTTTCAGGGTCCAAAAGAATGGCGCGTATTTTTTTCCCGACAGCAGTGTTTCCGGGTTCACGGGTGACAAAACAGTCATATCCTCTGCTTTTCAGAAATTCGGAAATACGCGTGATCTGAGTGCTTTTTCCCGAGCCTTCGATGCCTTCGAATGTGATGAACATTTCAGAGAAAGCCTTATTCGGTTTGCAAAATCGTTTCACTGTAAAACGCCCCTGCTTAAAATAGCCGCAAGTCGTTTTTTATGTCTGTGCCGAAATAGCTTCTTATTAGAGAAATGTCAATCTGAACCCTGATTCACAGGATTAAAGAATTTTCAGGATTTCTGTCAAGTCTTCCGGAGTGCTGAAATGACCCATTTTATAAGATCGGTCAGCACGGCTGCAATCCGATAATGTCCGAACCCTGATTTTCAGGATTAAAGGATTTTCAGGATTTCTGTCAAGCCTTCCGGACGGTCGAATCTCCGTAGGGACACGCCGGCGGCGTGTCCCCGGGCTGAACAGAAATCATGCCAATCATTTAATCAGTGTAAAAAAATGCTTGACAGGCTGACTGAAGTGTATTGTAAACTGTGTCCTATATCATATAATTGTCTTTTTTTGAAAAGGCTGAATCCTGATTCCTCTGGTTAATCAATTATATTAAGTTCTGACTTTCCAAATATTATTTTATACAGAAGTCCTTTAATCCTGCGGATCAGGGATTATCCTTTGGAAACTTGGAAAATTTCATTTCCGCACTCCGGATACCTGAAATTTTTTTTCGGATTCAAAAAA
>DYRK01000325.1 GCA_020718785.1 Desulfatirhabdium butyrativorans
TAAAGTCTTTTCTCGTTCCCAAGCCCCTGCTTGGGAACGCACTTGCCGGGGAAGCTCCCCGGCTTCCCGTGACGGGAGACGGCCCGAAGCCGGGGCTTCGGGCGCAGATGCGTTCCCAAGCCGGGGCTTGGGAACGAGGAAAAACTGCCAAACTGCAAGTTCGGCACTCCGGACAATTATTGATTATTCATAAAGTTTTCCGCCGATAAAATCCTCATAAGGCCAGGCTGATACACCGCGGCGCGATTCTCTCCAGTCCGCAAAATCTTTTTTCAGCAAATCCTGAGATTCCAGAATCTTTTTCACATCCGGATTCTGCCCTTTTTTCTCTTCCAGATAGGCATGGGATATCTTGGCAAATTCGATGATTGCAGCATCATCCATTTTGATGATCTTGACTTTTTCTTTGAACTTCCGAATTGCTTCCGCGTTCAGGTTGTTAATCCAACTGTAGCTCCACAACTGGGTCTCTTTGGCTGCCGTGTCGAGAATCCATTTCAGATCATCGCTCAGTTCGTCGTATTTCTTCTTGTTGAAGAACACCGCGCACTGGCACGCGGGCTGATGGACGCCCGGCTGAATGATGAATTTGGTAATTTCGTCAAATCCCATGGGCCAGTTGATGGCAGGAGATGAAAATTCGCCCGCGTCCAGAACTCCGGTTTGCAGGGAAAGATAAATTTCGCCGCCCGGCAAAGCCACCGCGGACGCGCCCAGACAGTTCAAAATATCCATGTACCATCCCGCGGTTCTGATTTTCATGCCTTTGAAATCTTCCATTTTCTTGGCTTCTTTATTGGAGGCAAGACCCATTTCCTGTCCCACCTGTCCGCCGGGGAGAGCGAAGAGTCCGTATCTTCCGTACAATTCCTGCATCATGTCCAATCCGCCTCTTTCATAGAGCCAGATATTGTAAAGTTCCGCGTCCAATCCGTAAGGCACAGACCCGAAGGTGATAAATGCCTCATTTTTGCCCTGCCAGTAACCGGGCCAGTCATGTCCCACTTCAAAAGAGCCTTTGCCCACAGCGTCAAAAACTTCCATTGCCGGAACTAATTCGCCTGCGGAAAAGGGCTTTATATCCAGACGCCCGCCCGAAGCCAGTCTTACCGTATCGCAGAAATGAACTGCCAGATCATAGAACAGCAATCCCTTGGTCCAGGGCATCACCATTTTCCAGCGAAATTTTTTATCCCCGGTTTCCACTTTCAGTTTGGCAACATTTTCATGCCTTTTGTCCGCCCCGAATTTTTCTCTTTTGGAGCCTTTGTCCTGAGCCAATCCGACATTTGCTGCAAAAAGAATAATCAGCAGCAGAACGCCGGCCCCTTTGAACCATTGTTTCATTCTTTTCCTCCTCGGTTTTTCAATTGAATTTGTTGATTGCTCATTGGTCATACCAATTGCCTCTGTGTTTAAAATAAAAATTTCGGGCTGTCAAGAAAAAAATGAAAACAGCCTGAAATAATATTTCCAGCCTGATCGGACTGTCAAATAAAATTCTTTTACCACAAAGGACACTAAGAATCCGCAAAGGGCGCAAAGTAATCTTACTTTCTCTTTGCGTACTTTGTGAAACCTTTGCGATCTTTGCGGTTAAAAACGTAAGAATCCGCAAAGGGTGGAAAGTAATCTCTTACTTTCTCTTTGTGTACTTTGTGAAAACCTTTGCGATCTTTGCGGTTAAAAACTATAAAGAAACTTTGATATTCCTCATCCTCTTATTCAACGTAGTCTGCTTTGGAAGCAATGTCATCCGGAAGTGTCAGCCCCCATTTTTTCAACTGTGACTTACTGAAAAGAAATTTTCCCATATCCGCAATGACCGGTCTGATTTCCTGCGGAGATTTTCCGGAAAAAATTTTCAAGGCGATCTTTCCGGCAGCCTCTCCCTGCGCTTTGCCGAACAGGACAAATCCGCCTATGGTTTTATCCGCGCCTACTGAGAAATCCCAGAATCCGAAGGGCGGAACCGGCGTGTTTTCAACCGTCCATTTCAGCAGAGTCCGATCAGAGACATGCGCGCCTTCTTTGTCGGTGACAGTGTGATACAGCCCGACAAAAATCGCTCCGAACCCTTCTGTTTTTGCATTCAGAACCGTCTGTTTCCACTCTTCGAATTTGGCAATCAGTTTCAGTTGAACCGTCATATTGCTTACGGGCAGCGTTGTCCGCCCTTTGAAGGATTCGGCAACAGCGGACTGTGATGTTTCTCCGCTGTCGAACAACAGAATTTTTTCGGGTTTGGGATCGAGAATTTTATGAACACTGTAAATGGACTGATTGAGCAGGGGGCGTTCCAACACGCCCGTAATATTTTTCTTTTCAGACGCGTCGTATTTTTTCGGATTGCTGTTGATTCCCAGATATACTACGGGAGTATCGCTTTCTCCGAACTTGGGAGCAAGATATCTGAGCGCGTTGTCATCTCCCAAAATAACCATATCCGGCTTGATTTCCTTATATTTCTTCCATGCTTTTTCCGCCATTTTTTCATGTTCGGATTCGGGAAGCCGCTTGGTATCCATCTGGAAATAAACAAAGCGGCAGGCAGATCCCATGACCTCGTTCAGACCTTCCTTGTAACTGATATCCCAGGGATATTCGTCATGATAGCTCTCTATGACCAAAACGACTTTTTCCTGTGCGGACGCACAGAAGGGAAAAAAGGCGAGACTGAAAAAAAGCAACAGCACATATTTTTTCATAAAACCTCCGTATTCGGGTAACAGGGTGATACTTACCGCCGCCATAATTTGCGCTTTTTCCTGCTGTCATTCTGAGCGCAGCGAAGAATCTCTTTTCAGGGATTTTTTGCCGCATTCAGACAGAGATTCTTCGCTGCGCTCAGAATGACATAAAGCTCAATTTATGCCGGTGCTAAGAATAAAAACAAGGAATATGCGGACAATCGTTATTGGTCGTACCAATTGCCTTCGTATCTAAAATAAAAATTTCGGGCTGTCAAGAAAAAAATAAAAAAAAGCTTGAAATAATAATTTTAGCCTGATATTCATAAAGAAATCCTAGTGACACTTGTCCAGAATTTCTGGCGCATGATGATATCCATAACACTTAATGGTCATACCATTATATAAAGCGTATCTGCAAAGGAAATGTCATGATCAGTCAGGCATTGTTAAAAGAATTCAAGGAAAAAGCAGGTCAGGAAAATGTGTTTACGGAAAAAGCCGATCTCGTCACCTACTCTTATGACGCCGCGGTACTGGAACCGGTTCTTCCGGGAGTTGCGATCCGTCCCGCAAGCGGTGAGGCATTGAGTCAGATCGTGCGCTTATGCAATGAAAACAAAATACCGCTTACGGTTCGCGGGGCAGGAACCAATTTAAGCGGCGGAACCATTCCGTTGCGTGACGGGGTTGTTGTGCTGACCAATGCCTTGACAAAGATATTGGAAATCAACGAGGCCGATATGTACGCGGTGGTTCAGCCCGGAGTGGTGACGGCAAAATTAGCAGCCGCGGTTGCGGCAAAAGGTCTGTTTTATCCGCCGGATCCCGGGAGTCAGGCAGTTTCTACTCTGGGCGGAAATGTGGCGGAAAATGCCGGGGGTCTGCGCGGGCTTAAATACGGCGTAACCCGCGATTATGTCATGGGCATTCAGTTTTTCGATGTCAACGGTGAAATTGTAAAAACCGGGTCCCGTACCGTGAAATGCGCCACAGGTTACAATCTGACCGGATTGCTCGTAGGCTCCGAAGGAACTCTCGGAGTTTTCAATGAAATCACATTGAAACTGATTCCTCTCCCGGCTCATCAGAAAGCCATGGTCGCAGTTTTCGATAATATAGACAAAGCATCGGAAACCGTAGCCGCGATTATTGCTCATAGGATTGTTCCGGCAACTCTTGAATTTATGGACAATTTCACTATTCGGGCAGTAGAAGACTACAGTCATGTAGGACTGCCGACAGACGCGGCTGCATTGCTGCTGATAGAGGTTGACGGCTATCCGGCTCAGGTAGAAGAAGATGCTGAAAAAGTAGAATTACTCTGTCGTCAAAAAGGCGCAACTTCGATCCGTGTGGCAGAAGACGCGGCAGAACGGGACAGCGTATGGACTGCCCGGCGCAGTGCGCTGTCCGCGCTGGCAAAACTGAAACCCACGGTAGTGCTGGAAGATGCCACGGTTCCGAGAAGCAGAATTCCCGATATGGTAAGGGCTATGCAGGATATTGCCAAAGAATACAATATCTCTATCGGGACTTTCGGACATGCCGGAGACGGCAATCTTCATCCCACAATTCTCACAGACCGCAGAGACAAAGCAGAATGGGCAAGAGTGGAAGCTGCAATTGCCGCTATTTTCGACAAAGCATTGAGCATGGGCGGAACCTTGTCCGGCGAACACGGCACAGGGCTTGCCAAGTCCTGTTTTCTGGAAAAAGAAACCAGTGCCGCGACCATTATTTACTCCCGAAAGATCAAAACTGCTCTGGATCCGAATTATATTCTGAATCCGGGAAAAATTATCGGCCGGTGAAATCCCTTATCAGTTTTTTCGGGTAATCTTTAACAGTTATCGGTGAGCAGGAGAATAATCATGTCCGACATGAAAGAACTTATATCGCTGATGAAAGAACTGGAAGATCAGGTAGTGGTCTGTATGCGCTGCGGGATGTGTCAGTCCGTATGCCCGCTTTTTGCAGAAACAGGCAGAGAATCTGATGTGGCACGCGGAAAACTGGCTTTGCTGGACGGACTGATGAAAGAGATGTTCGAGAATCCGAATGGCGTCAATGAGCGTCTGAACAAATGCCTGCTCTGCGGCTCCTGTGCAGCAAATTGTCCCAGCGGCGTTCATGTATTGGATATTTTCATCAAAGCCAGAGCGGTTTTAGCCGGATATATGGGGCTTCCCGCGGCAAAACGGCTGATTTTAAGGGGAATGCTGGCACATCCTGAGATATTTGACCGTCTTGCAGAATGGGGAGCAAAATTTCAGAATATCTTTACCAAGCCGGTCAATGAAGCGGTCGGAACTTCCTGTGCGCGGATTGTCTCGCCGCTTATCGGCAACAGGCATTTCAGACCTCTTGCCGCTGTTCCATTTCATCAGAAGATTCCTTATCTCAATACATCTCCGGGACATTCCGGAATCAAAGCAGCTTTTTATGTGGGATGTCTCATGGACAAAATTTTTCCTCATGTGGCTCAGGCGGTTATAGATGTTCTGACTTATCACGAAATCGGTATTTTTATGCCCGAACATCAGGGCTGTTGCGGCATTCCTGCGATTTCATCCGGAGATACAAAGACGTTTGAAAGCCTTGTCCGTCATAATCTGGAGAAATTCGAAGCAGAATCTTTCGATTATCTCGTCACTCCCTGCGCGACCTGTACTTCTACGATCAAAAAAATATGGACCCTGATGGTTCGGGATGACGGCCGGGGGATAAAAGAGAGAGTCAGAAAAATTTCAGAAAAAACGCTTGATATTAACCAATTTCTTGTAAAACATGTCGGAGTGAAACCGGGGGTTTTGAAAAAAGACAGGGAAGTGATTTCCATAGCCTATCATGATCCATGCCACCTGAAAAAATCTCTCGGCCTTGCCGCAGAACCCAGGGCTTTGATTCAGGCAAATCCGAATTATCATTTAAAAGAAATACCCGAATCGGACCGATGTTGCGGACTCGGCGGAAGTTTCAATTTGTATTACTACGAGCTTTCTGCGAATATCGGAACAAAGAAACGCGATCATATAGCTTCATCCGGCTGTTCGACGGTAGCAACAGGCTGTCCTGCCTGTATGATTCAACTATCCGATATGCTGTCAAAAGCCGGAGATCGGATTGCAGTGAGACATCCTGTAGAAATTTATGCGGAATCATTGAAGCCATGACTATTCGCCTGAAGCCCATAAAGCCCAAAAAAATTTCCGATCAGGTCTTTGAGCAGATCATGGAACTCATTACCCGCGGGGAACTGAAACCGGGAGAACAACTCATGCCTGAACGGGAATTGTCTCTTGCTTTGGATGTGAGCCGGACCACGGTGAGAAATGCCATCAGCAAGCTTGTGGTTACGGGATTTCTCGAACATCGGCAGGGACAGGGGACTTTTGTCTGTTCTCCGGAAGCCAGAAACAAAAATCCCTTGGCAGCAGCCATGCAGTCTCAGGATGCCGGTTTGGAAGACCTGCTGGAAGTGCGTATGGGTCTGGAATGCAATGCGGCTGCGCTGGCAGCACGGCGGGCAACAGAACAGGATATTCATTTTCTGGAAAAGAGTATAGAAGATATGAAGGCGGAAGTCGGGGCGGGCAGGCTCGGGACCGAAGCCGATGTCTCATTTCATATCGCAGTTTCCTACGCGACAAAAAATCCGGTTCAGGTTCACATTATGAGGGATTTCTATGACTACCTCTTTTTCGGCATTGAAGAAAATCTTTCCCGTCTCTATGAAAAACCTGAGCGGATTGAGAATATCCTGATCCAGCACCGGCAGATTGCAGAGGCAATAAGAAACCATGATCCGGAACAGGCTTACGATGCCATGAGAACCCATATCGCTTATGTTCTCAATTTTTTTAAAAACAGAGAAGAATGATGTCCGGAGTGCAAAACCATTTTACTTAAAGGTTTTTTCTCGTTCCCAAGCCCCAGCTTGGGAACGAGGAATTTTCATTTTAGCACTCCGGAATATTTTCTCTCGTTTCTCTCGTTCCCAAGCCCCGGCTTGGGAACGCACTTGCCGGGGAAGCCCCCATATGCATCAAGCTAAGAAATAACTTCTTGACATTTCTGAAATTTCCTGT
>DYRK01000326.1 GCA_020718785.1 Desulfatirhabdium butyrativorans
CCGTCATAATTTGCGCTTCTGTAAAACGATTTTGCAAATCGTTTTTGCGGAGAAAACGGTTTGCAAAACCGTTTTACGGCAGTGTCCGAAAGCTCGGTTTATAACGGTGGGCAGTATAACAAAGGAAGGAATGTCTGCGTTGAAACTTCGGAGAGCCTTTCGTCCTGATGACCGGATGCTGCTCATGTTTATCGGAATGATTGTAGGACTTTGCAGCGGGCTGGCAGCCATTGCCCTGAACCGGTCCCTGACCGCAATGCTGGATATGCTGTATCCTTACCGGCATCTGTGGTGGGCAGTTGTGATTCCGGGAATCGGCGCGGCTATGTCCTGTCTGTTTCTGAACAGGATTGTAAAAGAAGGAGCAGGTCACGGTGTGCCGGAGGTTATTCACAGTGTGTCACGGTACGGCGGACTGCTGCGGTTCCGCTCGGTTTATTCACGGCTGATCTCCGCGTGTCTGACCATCGGCAGCGGCGGATCAGCAGGACCCGAGGCTCCGGTGGTGGTGAGCGGATCCGCTATCGGCTCCAATATTGCAAGACTGTTTTCTTTGAACGAGCGGCAGAGAATCACCATTGTGGGATGCGGCGCGGCAGGAGCCATTGCTTCAATCTTCAATGCGCCTATATCAGGGATTGTTTTTACCGTGGAAGTCATTCTCGGCGAATGGACTGCGTTAAATATTGTCCCGATTGCTATTGCCGCGGTTGCAGGCACCGAAATCAGCCGTATTCTCAGCGGCAACCAGATTGCCTTCAGTCATCATCCTTTCACACTTGATCTGGCAGACATTTTAGCATGCACAGGGCTGGCCGTATTTACTGCCGCGGCTTCGATTATTCTGACATATATGCTCAGATCCATGCACCGGCTCTCCGGCAAAGTTTCGCTCCCATTTTGGATGCGTGCGGCAGCCGGGGGCTGCGCGGTGGGCTGCATAGGTTTTTTTATGCCGGTAGTTCTGGGAGAAGGCTATCATTCAATCCGGTCCATGATCGAAGGCAATTTTCCCGGAGGCTTCGGCATAGCAGCACTCGCCGCGCTGACAAAAATTCTGGCAACTTCCCTGACGCTGGGATGGGGCGGATCCGGCGGCATTTTTGCGCCCTGTCTTGTGATCGGAAGCCTTACAGGACTGAGTTATCAGCGGATGCTCGTATTTTTCTGGCCCTCTGTATCGTGGGTCAGCGAAGGCTGTTTTGCCCTGCTGGGAATGGCCGGCTTAATCAGCGGCATTCTTCAGGCTCCCCTGACCGGGATTTTCCTGATTGTCGAAATCACAGGCGGATACAGCGTGATTCTGCCGCTTATCATTGTTTCGGCAATTTCTTCCACACTCTGCCATTACATCGAACCCGCGTCTTTTTATCTGAAAGACCTTGTGGAGCAGGGACAGTTGTTAAGACCCGGTACCGATGTCCGGGTACTTTCGGATCTGAGCATAGAGGAAGTTCTTGAAAAAGACTGCATTGCCGTGGCGCCGGATATGAGTCTGCGCGACTTTATCAATATTGTCAAAAGGTCCCATAGGAATTATTTTCCGGTGGAAGATCGGGAAACAGGAGATTTTCTGGGCATGATTCATCTCGACGATATCCGTCCCTACCTTTTTGATCCGATCATGTACGATGCGGTGTTTCTGGAACAGATCATGAATCCGGACGTGAAAACCGTGCATCCTGACGATGATCTGCCCGATGTCCTGCGGAAAATGGATGAAAACCGGCTGTTCAGCATGCCGGTGGTGGAAAATAAAAAATTTGCCGGAATGATTTCAAAAGCAACGCTGCTTGACCGTTACCGCAAAGAACTGATGGTTCAGACAGAAATCAGCGGATAATCAGATCAAAAAAGCTCCTCGTTCCGACTGCTCATGTTTATTGGAATGTAGGGTGGGCAGAGCCTGAGAACCTCTGTCTGCCTGTATCCGATAAATCAGGCTCTGCCCACCCTACTGCTGCAAGGATTAATTTGCAGCATTCTACAGATTTTCAGAAATTAAAGTTCACTGCGTCATCGTTCGGAGGTATTCGGCACAGTATGGATATCAGTTGACAAGCCGGTTATTTTATCCTAATCTGAGGAAGTTTCAAAGGCTGAAAATTCACAATCCGAAAAAGGAGGAAACATGAAGAAAGTATTGGGAATAACAGGACTGTTGATTCTGCTGGCCGCGGGAACGGTTTACAGTCAGACAACTGCGGCGGATATGTATTCGTATTATCTGCCCTATTTCACAGAACTGAGCGGTACATGGACAGGTCTGGGCTTGCGAAATTCGGACTCTGCCGAAGCCGCTCATGTATCTGTAATTGTTTACGGTCAGAACGGCAATCCCGCGGCTGCTACGGAGAAAACTCTTGCCCCGGGCGGTCAGGATGCTTTCGTAGTCGGATCAGGGAACGGCAAGGAAGGATGGATACGAGTAAATTCGGACCGTCCTTTGACCGGCTTATGCTTTTTCGGGACAACCGGAGAAGGCAGTCACATGGCAGATATCACGCTGATTCCGGATTTGTCCAAAACCCTGCATGTACCCCATGTAGGACAGAATTATCAGTGGGATACGGCAATCATGGTCTGCAATCCCAATCCTGCCGCAGCTTCGGTCACTTTGACTTTCCGGGACAAAGACGGACAGCCGCTTTCTCCCCGGACTTATACTATCCCTGCCGACGGCAGCGCGGCGTATAATGTGAGTGATCTTACCGGAAATACGGAATATGTCAACGGCAGCGTGGAACTTTCCTCGGATCAGGGCATTGCCGCGTTTGCTCTTTATACCGATCTCAAATGGAACAAAGGCATGAGCTTTGCCGGTATCAGTGCAGTGATTCCCGAACCTCAGGCAGAGGGAGAAACTTACGAGTATTATCTGCCCTATTTCACAGAAGGATCGGACAAGTGGACAGGACTCGGGCTGAGAAATTCAGGCGATTCGCAGAATGCGAATATCACCGTAACGGTTTATGATCAAGATGGCAATGCTTCGGAACCTGTCCGCAAAGGTCTTTCATCCAAAGGACAGGATGCCTTTGTCGTGTCTTCGGGTTTGGGAAAAGAAGGATGGATACGAGTCAATTCGGACTCTCCCCTTACAGGACTGTGTTTCTTCGGGACAACAGGACAGGGCAGTCACATGGCAGACATCACATTGATTCCGGATCTGTCGAAAACCCTGTATGTTCCGCATGTGGGACAGAATTATCAGTGGGATACTACGATCATGGTCTGCAATCCCAATGCAGGCCCGACATCGCTCAGTCTGACATTCAGAGATAGGAACGGTCAGGCTCTTTCTCCGCGTAGTTATACTATCGCTGCCGGAGGGAGCGGAAAATACAAAGTCGCGGATCTTACCGGAAATACGGAATATGTCAACGGCAGTGTGGAAATATCCGCAGATCAGGGAATTGCGGCTTTTGCTCTTTATACGGATCTCAAATGGAACAAAGGCATGAGTTTTGCCGGTATCAGTGCGGTATCTCCGATGTATGAAACCGGGGATGGCGGAAACGCCGATTATCCCCGCACCGGCAATCAGGATTTCAAAGTCGCGGAAAGCGAGAAATCTGACCCGCTCTTCGGTTTCCGAAGCTCGGCTCCTGCCAGCAATCTGCTTTCCTCAAAAGCAGATTATGCCGCAAATCTTCCGAATGTCAGAGATCAAGGAGCAACAGGTTCCTGTACTGCATGGGCAACCGGCTATTACTACAAAACTTGGCAGGAAGCTGTAGAGGAGCATTGGGACAAAAACCAGAATGCCTTCAGCCCCATGTATCTGTTTGCCATGCAGTGCCGGACTTTCGAAGAACCCTATGACATGACAAAATCGTGGGAGATTCTGAAACGCTACGGGTGCGCCAGACTGATTACCGTGCCGTTCAAGGAATATGAGTCATGGAGCGATTCGGATGAAAAACGGAAATATGCAAGCGTATCACTGTCCGAGGCCGCGCATGAAGAGGCAAAAATCTATCGGAGCGGCGAAATGGCGCGGTTCAGCAGTCTGAGCGAAGTCAGACAGGCATTGAGTTCGGGTCCGGTAGTGATGGGAATCAACCGATATGAGAGAATGCCTTCGGATTGGAGTCCTTCTCCTGAGAGAAACTATCTTTCTCCTGATTCTTCCAATTACAACGGAGGTCATGCCATTCTGTGCGTGGGCTATGATGATTCCAAATTCGGGGTAGGAGCGGTGAAGCTCGTCAACAGTTGGGGAACCCAGTGGGGAGAAAAAGGCTATACATGGATCAAGTATCCGGATTTCGACGATATTGTCTTATACGCCATGTCTGTCAAAGACCTTCCCAATCCTCGAAAACCGAGTGAGGAGACAAAAAAGAAACCGGACTCGCCCGGTAATGTTCAGGCTACGGATGCCGCAGGACCATATGTTGACATTACCTGGAGCAATGTCAGCAATGCCCAGTATTATCGGATTTTCAGAGCCGAAATCGGCAAGTCCTCGACTTACGGTGAAATCGCTTCTGTGTATAATACCTCGTACCGTGATTTTCCTGAGCCGGGCATTGTGTTTTACTATTCGGTTGTCTCATATAACGACATCGGAAATTCGGATCATTTTGCATCTGATACGGACGCAAAGTCTTATGTTGACAGGGGATCAGCCAGAGGAAATACCTTGCTCCGCCCCAAAGTTCTATGGGTATCCAATGACGATCAGGAAATGAGTTCCCATTTTACGGTTTCGAATATTGATTCCGGCTCCGAGGCAATGGAAGTATTGGTTGCCAACAGTTCAGACGGGCCATGGGATTCTTTCGGATGGATAGAACCCGATGAGTTCGATATTACCTGGGGAGATGACTCCGAATACGCAGGGAAAAAGCCTTTTGTGAAAGTCATTGTGAGCAATGCGGACGGTTCCAGCGAAAGTTCGGATCCCGTGCAGGTCGGCAAAGTAATCGCTTCTGCTGTGAATGTTGCATCTGTCTATTCTTTCACTGCCACGGCACAGAATACCTCTGTCCGCCTGTCGTGGGGAAGCGACGGCGGCAACGCTGATTTTTTTGAAATATGGCGATGGCTGGCTGCCGAAGATGAGGGAAATGAGTGGGTTCTCATTGACTATGCCGAAGGCGGAGGAACATCCTTTGAATACATTGATAAGGGATCGCTGCCGGGAAAAGACTATTACTACGCGGTCTGTGCGGTCTATCAGGGAGCCTACAGCGAATTTGCCGTTACTGATGATCCGGTCAAAATCGAAGTCAGCCAGTCGTCGAATCTGTATCTCTATGACTTCAGCTACGATTACGGCGAGGTCACCAATCCCGTGACTTTTGACGTAGTAGTTTGGAATGACGGCGCCGCGGATATCAATGACTACAGCCTTGTGATATGGGCTTATGACTGGAATGACGGCGAGATATATCAGTTATCTGAGATTTTTCCGGCATCTTATGCAGCCAAAACCGGGCAACTGCCGTTGCGGGCAGGCGAAGAGCATGTTTTGTCTTTCACCTTCAATATTCCCGATGAGTTTGCAGACGGGCATCTGTATTCATGGGGAATCGAGATTGACGCTTCCAGAGATATTGCCGAATTGTACGAAGATGACAATTTTCTGTGGAGCGCGGACGGCTGGCAGATGTCTTCAGGCTGGCGGAGAAGCGGAAAAGAAAGTTCTGCTCCAAAAATCGGCAGAGCAAGACTTTTTGCCCCGAAACATAGCGGTTCCAGAAAAAAGGAGGAAAACTTTGTCGGTCCTATTCGATTCAAAAAACCATCGTTCTGTATTGACCATGCCGAATAATCAGGAGACATCTTATCTTTTCTCGTTCCCACGCTTTGCGTGGGAACGGGTAATGATCTTTCTGCTGATATTTCTGGCAGGCATTGTGTCTCAGGCAGCCGGATCAGGAAGTGCCGGCTCTCCTGAGAACATGGAAGATATCCTTAACCAGCTTACTTCCGTGGATGAAGCCGAGCGGTTCAAAGCCATGGACAAGATCAAAGCGCAGCAGGATTTCGTCACTGTCAGAGACATTGAGAAATCGCTTGCGTCTCTGCGGAAAAAGAATGTAAGCACCCTGATTTTCGTGCTGATGGAAGCAAAAAGCGATATCCTGTACCGTTTGGGACTGCCTGCCCGGATGACTCTGGAAAATTCCGAAGGGAGTTTTCCCAACATTGCGTATTACTACGCCGAAATTCAGCCGGACAAAGGACTGACAGAGCTTTACCGGCTGTATGGCAAACGCAGTGATGAACGGATGGCGATATGCAAAGCCATCGGAGAAGCAGGCTCACGGGAAGCCTCTGATTTTCTTATGGCAGAAGCCTTTCGGGAAAAACAGGCAGGAAACAGCATGATTCCTCATCTCGCAGGATTGCAGCATTCCAGCCGGATTATGGGGAAATCCGAAATCGGGCGGTTTCTCGGGCAGAATTTGGACAGAGAGGAAATCATCCTGCTCTCCCGCTTTGACAGCGATTTTGATCCGGATACGCTCATGGCTTTCTACAGCGAAGGCGGCAAAAAAAGGAGTTATGCCGTTGAATATGTTTTCCGTGAACCGGGAGTCAATTTCAAAGTCCTCTGCTTTATGACAGACAGAGAAATCGAAAAGCAGAACTACGAAACCGTGTTGCAATGGATGATGTCGGACAGTATCCGGCAAAGCAGAGATGAACAGGTGAGACAATACCGCGAATCGGTGCTTGCGAAAATCCGGAAAGATTGAGAAAAAGCCTGAAATGTGTTTTGGGAGTGC
>DYRK01001048.1 GCA_020718785.1 Desulfatirhabdium butyrativorans
GTCCGAACCCTGATTTTCAGGATTTGTGCTAAAATTTCATTTCAGCACTCCGGAGGCTGAACAGAAATCATGTCAATCCTTTAATCAGGTGAGTCAAGGTTCGGACATTTGCCGCATAAAAAAATGCTTGACAGGGTGACTGAAGTGTATTATAGAACGCATCTGTACTCAATATCCTTTGGCTGAAAAAAACGGAGATTCGATCATAATGACTTCCGAATCTATTTTAAATGAAATAGAGAAATTGGATATTGCCGAAAGAATCCTGCTGATAGAAGCGGCATGGAACAACATCTGTCTGTCAGGTGACAAGTTACCCGTTCTGAAACGGCAGAAAAATGAGCCTGAAAGAAGGCTTTCCGAGCATGAATCTGATCGGAAAAAATGTTCTCCGGCAGATAAGTTTGCAGAACTGAGGCAATTATGTCTTGAAGAAAACTATTCTCTGGAACTGCCGGATCGCTGCAACCGTCATAATATTTTTGCCGGGACTCGGAATGAACTGTCTTTGTGATACAAATGTGTTGAGCGAACTCTGCCGTCCCTTTCCGAATCAGGGCATTATTGCATGGACGCATACAGTTTCAGAGATTTATCTGAGTGTTATCACCGTGGAAGAAATTTATTTCGGACTGACCCGGCGTCCCAATGCCCGAATTCTGAGATGGTTTGAAGCCTTTGTTACAGACAACTGTTCTGTGCTGCCTGTGAACGGGGAGATTGCAGAATATGCCGGACAGTTGCGGGGAAAACAGAGTTTAAAAGGGCAGACCCGCACTCAGGCAGATATGCTTATTGCTGCGACAGCCTCGGCACACGGACTCGCGTTGGTCACAAGGAATGAACGGGATTTTGCAGATTGCGGCATTGTTATTATCAACCCATTTTCTTAAATTTAATCAGGGTTAAAAAATGCTTGACAGGCTGATTTAAGTGTATTATAAGCCGCGTTCTATATCATATAACTGTCTTTTTTGAAGAGGCTTATGAAATAACAGATAAAGAAAACCGAAAATAAAGTTCAGCGTTAATGTAGTCATCGTCTTGACTAAAAACCGGCAATTTTTAATTCCTAGACGATGCCGACGGAGACGCGCCCCCGCGGGCACGCCTCTTGTTTGCGTTCTAGGAATGGTGCTTGCCGGTACCTTAGTCAAGGCGCAAATATAGAGGCTGCGCCCTTTTTTTGGGCGCGGACGGGATATTTTGACAGTCAGAATATCCCGTCTGAAAAATTCAAAATTCGTTCAAACCCGAAAAAAAAGGAGGTACTTATCACGGCAAATAAAAAATCAATGTTATCGAATAGTTAAGCTGACAAAGGAAAATTGTTTAACACAAAAACAGGAGGCATTTATCATGGAAAAGAATTTTTTCTGTTTTAAATCAGATAGCTGGAAATCTGTCTGTCTGT
>DYRK01000327.1 GCA_020718785.1 Desulfatirhabdium butyrativorans
CCGGGGCTTGGGAACGAGAAAAATCAGGCAGTTTTATGTCGAACTCACGTTAAAATAAAAGTCGGTTCAAATTTTTGATCCGAACCGACTCCGTTGTCTCTTATCTGCTCAGAAATGCCCCGGCTGTAGCGATGAGAAGCATTTCGAAAACTGCCACTGCCGCGTAGCTTTCGCCGGAAAGCGCATAGACAATACCGCCGCCGATAATAGCCGGCACTCCGTGAAATACCAGAATTCCCAATTTTCTGCTGATGTCCATTTTTTTATCTCCTTATGAACCGTTAAAATTATTTCTGAGAAATTGCGTTTATCAGCAATCCGGAGGATCAGCAACGCTCCGCAATCATTGCCATTCCCATGCCGCCGCCGATACACATGGTAAACAGACCCGTATTACAGCCTTTGCGTTTCATCTGGTTCATGCCGGTAACGACCTGCCTTGCGCCGGTGCATCCGATGGGATGTCCCAGAGAAATACCGCTGCCAAGTTCATTGGGACGGTCGTTTTCGATTCCCAGTTCGCGCATACATCCGATTGCCTGAGATGCAAAAGCCTCGTTCAGTTCGATCATATCAATGTCTTTGATAGTCATGCCCGCAGCTTTCAGAACTTTCCTGACCGCGGGAATCGGACCGAGTCCCATATAAGCCGGGTCCAAACCGCCCGAGGCAAAGGCTTTGATTTTTATAATGGGTTCAAGCCCCATTTCCTTTGCTTTTTCCGAACTCATCATTAGAACCGCCGCGGCAGCATCATTGATTCCCGAAGCATTTCCTGCGGTTACGGTTCCGTCTTTCTTGAAAGCCGGTTTCAGTTTTCCCATTTTCTCCAGATTGGTTTCCATGGGACGCTCATCGGTGTCAAAAATAACATCGCCTTTACGGGTTTTGATGGTAACCGGTACGATTTCCGCCTTGAAAATGCCGTCTTTGATGGCTTTCATGGCGCGGGCATGACTCAGAACTCCGAGTTCATCCTGCTCCTTCCGGCTGATGCCGTACATGGAAGCGATATTCTCGGCAGTCATGCCCATGTGATAGCCGTAGAAAATTTCATACAGACCGTCAAAGACCATAAGATCATGGATTTCGCCGATGCCGGTAAGTTCCATCCGATGTCCCCAGCGGGCTTTCAGGAGAGCCATCGGAACATTGCTCATGCTTTCCTGCCCTCCGGCAAGAATCACTTCGGCCTGTCCTGCCATAATAGCGGCAGCAGCCAGTGTGATGGCTTTAAGTCCGGAGCCGCAGACTTTGTTGATGGTCAGAGCAGGCGTTTCTTTTGAAAGCCCGGCGCGTATCATTGACTGTCTGGCAGGATTCTGTCCCTGACCGGCCTGAAGCACGTTCCCCATGATAACTTCGTCAATGGTCACAGGAGAAGCCGAATCGTCCCAGTCATATCCGCTTTTTTCAAGAGCGATCAGACCCTGACCTTTGAGTTTGTCCGGTGTATTTTCCTTCATGGACGCGTCAGGAACCGGTTTCAGACCGATCCGTTTCAAGACATCTTTCATCACGACGGAGCCGAGTTCAATAGCCGGTACGTCTTTCAATCCTCCGCCGAATCCGGCGATAGCGGTTCTTGAACCGCTGACAATTACAACATCCTTCATTTTGATTTTTATCCTCCGTTTCATACGTTTCATTGATTGGTCAAAGATCAACATTTATAAGCACCGATCTGTATTTCCCATTGTGATATTTTCATTAATTTTAATCTTACTTCCGGATCATCCTGAATTTTTCTCTTTCTTCCTTTTATAATGCTATGAGATATATTCTTTTCACTGGGCTTATGGCTCACTTCAAGGTCTGTTTTTCTGATATTTCCGACTATTAAACTTACAATACCGTTATCTGAAGGTATTTTTGCCCTGCATATCAAGTATTCAGGAGTCGAATATTTTTCCCAGTCTGCGGACATACCGTCACCGATTTCTCTGAATGCACCGGGTATTAATTTTCCTTCTCTGAAAAAACTTTTATGAATACGGTAAAACACTTTATTTTCATCAGGAATTTCTTCTATATCCCACATTTTTTGATTCCGGCTAAAATCATAAGTAAACTATGATAATTATCCGTCATGCAGAAAGAGCCTTTAAAGGAATCTTTTTTACTGTTTTCCCCGTAAAAAAGGACTTGTTTATCTTCATCCTTCGGACAATTCGCCAATATCTGATAATCGGATTTTTCCCATAGTATATCTATCGTACCCTCTGGACCGTGATAGATTTTGGGAAAATCAGGTATCACATCAAACAGACGTATCGAAGTCAGATACATTTGTATTAAAAATTCAATAACTCTTTCCCATAGATGGATATTATATGGTTCAGCGTCTTCACCGTCCCACCCTTTTTCCAAATCCAGAATATATCTCGATGCCTCTATCTCTGCGGCTAATTCTTTTAAATCAGACGGCAGGCGAAATGTCTTATCGGAGAGTTTATCATGGATGATACTTATATCTCTCCAAGAAGAGACCACATCCATAATATTTTTTTCCTTAGCCATAATGTTACCTCCCACAGTAAAAGTTGATTTCCAAGCAGTTAAAAGTATCTGTGCAAAAGTATTCGCTTAACAGATTCAAAAAAGTATGATACCATCGGATACATTCAAAGTCAACGGAAAGAGAACCATGTGCTTAATCTTTTTTTCATACAACATGCACTCGGATTTTCGGCTGATTCTTGCCGCAAACCGCGATGAATTTTATGACCGTCCCACAAAACCGCTCGGTTTCTGGGAAGATGCTCCGGATATTCTGGCGGGGCTGGACATTAAAGGGCTGGGAACATGGATGGGCATCACCCGGACGGGGCGGTTTGCAGCCCTCACCAATTACAGAGACCCGCGTTCCCTGAAACCGGATGCGCCTTCCCGCGGACTGCTGGTCAGTGATTTTCTTAGCGGAAAAGACTCGGCAAAACAGTATGCTGAACGCGTGCAGGCTCTGGGACATAAATATAACGGATTCAATCTGCTGGTCGGAGATGCCGATGACCTGTTTTATTATTCAAACAAAGGAACCGGTATCCGAAAAATATCCCCCGGATTCTACGGCATCAGCAACCATTTGCTGGACACACCCTGGCCCAAATTGGAAAAAGGAAAAGCGGAACTCGGTATTCTGTTTGCCCGGAAACACATTGATATCCAAGCTGTTTTTGAGGTTATGGCAGACCGGACATATCCTCGCGACGATATGCTCCCGGATACCGGCGTGAGTCTTGAGTGGGAGCGCATTCTTTCGCCTCTGTTCGTGAGCAGCGAAAATTACGGAACCCGATCTTCCTCTGTCCTTCTGATCAGGCGGACAGGGGAAATCCTGTTTGCGGAACGTACCCACGAGCCTGCCGGAGATGTCCTCATTTCTTTGCCCGAGCAGAAGCAATCCGGCACAGAGTCATAATGCTTTTTTCCAATTTCTCATTCCGGAATTGACAAGCCGCTTTTCAGCCATATTTTTCGTCACAGTTTTGCAGCAAATGAAAGATAAAAGATTCCGAGAGGTAACATCAGATGATAAAACCCGTCTATCTGGATTATAATGCCACAACACCGAATGATCCCGAAGTACTAGCGGCAATGCTGCCCTTTTTTGAAGAGATTTTCGGCAATCCTTCCAGCAGCCACTGGTACGGCATTCCGGCAAAAAGAGCCGTGGAAAATGCCCGGAAGCAGGCAGCGTCTCTGCTCGGCTGCGATCCCCAGGAAGTCATTTTCACAAGCGGCGGCACTGAATCCGACAATCATGCGATTCATGGCATTGTCCGCGCGTACCGTGACAGGGGCAGCCATATTATCACTACCGAGATCGAACATTATGCGGTACTTGAAGTCTGCCGGTTTCTGGAAAAAGACGGCATTTCTGTCACATATCTGCCTGTGGATGAAAGCGGCTGTGTCAGTGTTTCGGATGTGGAAAAGGCGATCAGACCCGAAACGATTCTGATTACGGTCATGCACGCCAACAACGAAGTAGGAACCGTTCAGCCTGTTGAAGACATTGCGAGACTTGCAAAATCACGAGATATTATCGTGCATAGCGATGCTGCACAGTCTGTGGGAAAAATCCCTGTAAACGTCCGGCAGATGGGCTGTGACCTGCTGTCTCTTGCCGGACATAAGCTGTATGCGCCCAAAGGAATAGGCGCGCTTTTTATCCGTAAAGGTCTGTCTCTGGGGAAATTCATGCACGGCGCGGGTCAGGAAAGAGGCTGTCGGGCAGGGACCGAAAATGTGCAGCAAATTGCAGGACTGGGAAAAGCCTGTGAAATAGCAGAGCGAGATTTGGAAAAAAATATGAGACATACCCAAGAAATGAGAGATATGCTTGAAGCAGGACTGAGCAAAGAAATTCCCAATATCAGGATAAACGGACATCCGGAAAAACGGCTGCCCAATACGCTCAGTGTTTCCTTCCCGCGTCTGGAAGCCAACCGGATTCTTGAAAAAGCAGGATTAGATATAGCCGCATCAGCCGGCGCAGCCTGTCATGCGGATACGGTTCGAATTTCTCATGTGCTGAAAGCCATGAATGTTCCCTTTGACTATGCCAAAGGAACACTGAGGCTGAGTGTAGGCAAAATGACAACCCGGAAAGAAATCGGAACCGCAATCCGAGTGATTTCCGATGCAGTGAAGAATCTGTCATGACCTCGTAGGGACACGCCTCCGGCGTTTCCCTACTACAGAATACCATATTCCGGGGACACGCCGCCGGCGTGTCCCTACGGAGTCATGTATGAAAATACTTATTGCCAAAACAGCGGGCTTCTGCATGGGCGTCCGCAGAGCCGTAGAGATGGTTCTGGATGCTCCCGGAAAGCATAAAACCCCTATTTTCACCTACGGTCCCCTTATCCATAATCCTCAGGTATTGAACCTTCTGAAAGAAAAAGGCATATCTGTCATCAACGATATCCCTGAACATGGAACCGGAACTATACTGATCCGGGCGCACGGAGTCCCGCCTCAGGCAAAAGAAAAACTCAGAGCATCAGGATTCAAAGTGATTGACGCCACCTGTCCGCGAGTGATCAAAGTGCAGACCATCATCAGAACCCATACCAGGCGCGGATATGAAGCGGTTATCATAGGAGACAAAGATCATCCCGAAGTGGTCGGTCTCCTCGGATATGCCGGGGAAAAAGGGCATGTAGTCGGCACACTCGAAGATTTCGAAGCTCTGCCGCCATTCGGCAAAGCCATCATTGTGGCTCAGACTACCCAGAACACGCTTTTTTTCGAAAGCGTAAAAAACTATGTCCGCGAGAGATTTCCGCATTATCAGATTTTCGATACGATATGTGATTCTACGGAAAAGCGGCAAAGTGAAGTCAAACGTCTCGCCGAATCGGTGGATGCCCTGATAGTCGTTGGCGGACGCAACAGCGGCAACACTCAGCGGCTCGCCGAAACAGCGGTACAGTCCGGCAAACCGGCTTACCATATCGAAACCGAATCGGAACTGAAAGAATTCGAAAATCTTGCCGCTGCCCGATGTATCGGCATCACAGCCGGGGCTTCTACGCCGAACTGGGTCATCAAAAGAGTTTTCAGAACTCTCGAAGAAATTCCCTTCAAAGGCTGCCGCGGATGGCGCAAAAGCCTTTTCAACTTGCAGCGGACCCTTTTGCTGACCAATATATTCGTCTCTCTCGGCGCGGGATGTCTCTGTTATGCCTGCTGCAAACTTCAGGGAATTTCAAATTATGCCTCATACGTGCTGATTTCTATGCTTTATGTTCAGTCCATGCACATTTTCAACAATCTTATCGGAAGAGAGGCTGACCATTACAATGATCCGGATCGGGCTTTTTTCTACAATACCTACAACGTGCTTCTGGCTGCGCTCGCGCTGATTGCCGGCGCGGCAGGTCTTATGAAAGCTTACACCATGGGGCTAATTCCCTTTCTGATTCTTCTGTTTATGAGTCTCATGGGACTTTCCTACAATCTGAAACTGATACCGGAGCAGTTCAGCAGACATAACTATCGGAGCATAAGAGATATTCCCGGATCAAAAACCGTGCTGATTGCCGTTGCATGGGGAGTCGTCACCGCAGTATTTCCGCCCCTGTCCGTATGGGGAGAACTGCATCCGAGCAATATTCCGGTGTTTGCATGGTCTGCCGGCATGGTATTTGTCAGGACAGCTTTTTTCGATATTTTAGATATGCAGGGAGACCGCATTGTGGGCAAGGATACCATTCCTATCCTTATAGGAGAAAAACGGACTATGACTCTTCTGAAATCCATTCTGACCGGAGCAATTGTTATCTCGTTTCTGGCTGCTGCGCTTCATTTTACGCCGAGTCTCGGATATGTTCTCAGTCTCTGCCCCATTTTTCTTTCTGCGGTTCTTCTGCTATATGAACGCGGATACCTGCTGCCGGGGATTCGGCTGGAATTTCTGGTAGAGACACATTTTGTTTTATCCGGCATGATTACCTTGTTCTGGACACTTATTGCCGGATAAAAAATCATGCAGATGAAACTGTCAGCATCCGTAAGGATTGTGTGTAGGCAAGGATTCGTGAATCGCCGAAATAAGCCCCGGCAATGAATTGCCGGGCTATTTTCATGCCGTCCCTACGGGACGAAAAAAATGAATCGCCGAATTTCTTTGTCCCGCAGGGACATCCGAGAATAGCCCGGTGATTTATCACCGGGAAACGAAAATCCAAAAAACAATTCAAGTCCCGTAG
>DYRK01000328.1 GCA_020718785.1 Desulfatirhabdium butyrativorans
TCAAATTGCGAGCATACAGCAATGTTCTTATAAAAAGAACTATCCGTAACCACAGCTTTTTCATATCCGATGATGTCGTTGATCCTTTTCATAGCCTGAGCGGAGGTGTCCACCGATAACCTTCCGATACATATATCCGGGAAGTAATCATCTCCGTCAACTGTCGCGTAATATAAATCAGTTCCGGTAGATATGTCGGGATTATAAAAGTCATGAGCAAGATGCACTGTTCTATAATGGGTGGGAATAAACTCCGCGTCACCGATCAAAAGAACATGAGAAGGCGGCCTGTCGGAATCGGCGTAAGCATTCTTGATGTAGGTTTGAATGTCCGAATTGCTGCTTCCGATCTGGCTTGTCGTCTTGACTTCGGTCGGGATACCTTTTTTTATTTTCCAATCTTTGAAAGCGTTAGCTGCTTCCAGAAAATCAGGATGCGTAATGATCAGCAGAAAAGTTCCATCGTCAAAACTCTGAGCAGGCTGAGGTTGCGGTACGGGAGGAACTTTATTCAGGCAGAAGGTATTGCATAACCGGTAACAACTCGAACATCCGGCTGTGGTCTTTGTAAAAGTTGACTGTCCCCCTATAAAAGATATCCTTACCTGAATGTAAGAAAAAATTCTCAGCATCCCTTTTGCAGGGTTGAACTGAACCGGATTGATCCGCAAGATGATTACCGAATACCCTCGGATAGTAAATGGACCCTCCATTTGAAAAATACTCGCGGGATAAAAAGCATCTGTCCGATATAAAGAGCTATCCTTTGTGAAAGGCGGAAGGGACGCACTCTCTATATCTGTCGGAGGTTCCTGAGCCGGATAAACCGTATATCCCGAAATCTCTTCGGAATCGGAAGCAAGAATTTCCACACCCGCTGTCGCTTCTACAGGCACGGCAACATAATAACCTAAAGACGGAACCTGAGGCTTGCCTATATCCGTATTCTGACCGGCACCGGGGATGTCCAATGCCTGATAGGTAACACCGTCTTGGATAATCTCCGTGACATTCATTCCCGGTATTTCAAAATCAGCTACCACTTCCTTTGTCGTGGAGACCGTCGCACGCGCCTTCATACGTTCTGTAGCTTGACCCGTACCGAAAGAAACCCAGCGATTGCCGCCGGTTGCTTTATCACCTCCCACAGTGACGGTTACAGTTTTCGAATCAGAATCACCGTCATGAATAGTTATGACGGCAGAGCCTCCTGCCACACCGGTTACAGTTACGTTCTCTCCGTTCAACGAAGCCGTTGCCACACCCGGGTTGCTGCTCACTGCGCTTTCATAAGGGTACCTTCCTCCGCCGACAGTTATCGTTCCCTTCTGACCCGGCGAGAGGATCAAACTCTCAGGGCTTACCTTCAGATCAGGTCTGTCCTCACTGCTGCTGCAAGCGAAAAAGAAAAAAATACAAATACATACATACAGTTTCTTCATTTTATCCTCCTTTTGCAGTTCCTTTTTGTTGAATATCCTGTAAAAAAAAATGGTTGTCAAGACATTTCCCGAAATTTCGGAAAACGGAAAAGCACCATCCCTTCTTGTATTACCCTATTATGTGCAGGACAATATTTTTCTTACACATCATTTCGAATTTTTTTTGTCAATATACTTTTCAATAATCCTATTTATCTGATTTATAAACTATTTTTCGAGAATCTGCGGCTCGGATCCCGCCTGTAATGAGTGTCTTCTCCAACCTCTGCTTCGCCGCGGACGATCTGGCAGCACGATGATACGGGTTCCCGTAATACCCACTGAAAACCCCGCCCAAGCAAAAATTCCGACATAAATTTCAGAACTGAAAGCTCAAGCCTCGTTAAGAAAAGTTCTTTCACGCGTACTTGAGCTTCCAGACAGCCATATTTTGCAACTATTTGATTTGGAGATCAATCAGCCGATCCATCTCCCGACAGAATCCTTTTTAATTTTTCAACCCGCTCGGTCCCAGAACAATAATTCTTTTCTCGAAATCCCCCGCTATCTCCGCAAATTCCTTTCCCATATTGGAAGCCAGAGTCTTTACCAGCAGACGTTCGGTTTCAACCCCTGCGGCTGACAGCATCTGTGTGATCCGCTCCGCCCTCTTCCGTGCATAAATATTTCCATACTCGGAATGGCAGTTTCCTTCATGGCAGGTCAGTATAAGCACACCGTCGGCATGGTTCAAAGCTGAGAAAATATGCGGATATGATATGCTGCCTGCACAGGGGATTTCTATGATTTTCAGGCACTGAGGCAAAGGATGTCTCATGCTCATGGCAAGCTCCCGGGACTGAGCCGCGGAACGGCTGCAACAAAATGCAATCAGATAGGGAATAAATTTCTCCTGTTTTGCCGGAATGCCTTCCATGATCTGTGTTGAAATATCATCGCCAGTCAGCCCCTTGATAGCAATGGCTTGACCCGGACATTCCGCAGCACAGACGCCGCATCTTTCGCAGGCTTGAGTCATGATGCGGACTCCGTAGTCATGAACTGCAATCGCCCGATACGGACAGGAACGATAGCATGTCAGACATCTCGCGCAGAGGGCAGTATTGATTTCCGGCTTGTTTTCCGACCCTGATAATTCGGGTTTCAGGATGGAAATCACAGCGTTTGCCGCGTCGCTGAACTGCTCATCGTCAGATTGGATATTTCTCGAAGCCCCTGCCGCGAGTATGCCTTTTCTGTTGGTAAACACACTGATCCGATGAACATTGCCGGATTGGAGAAATCCGTTTTTATCTCTGTCCAATCCCAAGACAGCGGCAATTGCTTCCAAGTCATCAGAAGGACAGATTGTCTCATCAGAAACCGTTATATCCGGTCTGAGTCTGAACTTCTGCCCTGTGACTTCGTCAAGAAAAAGGATAGTTGTGCTGCCGTCTTTTTCTTCACGGATTTCCGGCATGGTTTCTGTGAATTTGATATAGACCGCGCCGGCCTCTTTGGTTTTTCTGTACAGTGATTCAAGACCGTTTCCTGCGACTTTGAGATTTTTCGTCAGGATATAGCTCTGTATCTGAAAATCCGATTGCAGTCTGAGACAGGACTGCATAATGCCGTTCAGAATAACCGGATTGCTTTCCGTGAGCAGTCCTGTGAGAAAAACCATCTTCTTTGCTTGCGAAAGATTCAGCAGATTATCCGCATGATTAGCTATAATTTCCGTAAGTTGGGAAAGTGATAAGACGCCGGAACAGGGTCTGAGTCCATAGAGAGAAAAATTCGCTTTTCTGACAGAGTCTTGAGCGATGATTATCTCTGTCACGGTTTGGGAAAATCTCTCTCTGTTTCGGGACAATATTATCTCAAAATTCCCGACAGTTCCCACGCAGGAAAACAGTTCGGCGTCTGAAATGATTTCTGCTTTGCCGACAGGAGACATTGCCAAATCCGTTTTTGCCAAAATGACAACTTCTCTGCCTTGGGCAAGAAGCTCTTCTGCTATTTTTCGGGCGCATTGCCCGTTTCCTATGACTAATGTTTTTTCTGTCAAGATGCTCACCTTTTTAAATCAGGAAATAAAAAGTTTTCACTTCTCATATCTTATTCTGACGGCACAAGCGGCTCAAGATAAGCAATGAGTTCAGGAACAGATGTCTGAGTAATTTTCCAGACCAGTTGCAAGTCCACATGGTCATACGCATGGATAAGAATATCCCGCATCCCTGCTATTTTACGCCATGGAATATCCGGATGTTTTGTCCGGAACTCATCAGAAAGGCGTTTAGCTGCTTCGCCCATTATCTCCAATTGCCGAATAACAGCGGAATGAAGCATAATATCGTTCTCAAAGCCGGTTTTATCTGTACCGACCGTAAATTCCCGTGCCAGTTGAGCCGCCTTCAGAATATCCAGTGCATAAACAATGTCACGAGACAGCATATACCACCTGTGCAGAACCGAGGATGGCCTGACGCCGCAGATAGTTCCGGCTTTTCTCTATCCCGCGCCGACTGACCAGATCAACAGAACGTCCTAAAATCATTTTTAATTCATCCTGCATGTCTATCTGATCGAACAGGCTTGGATCTGCATTGCCGGCAAATGTGACAAGCACATCTATATCGCTGTCAGGTCGGAAGTCATCGCGCAAAACGGACCCGAACAAAGCCAATTCTGCTATTTGCCAACGCCGACAGAATTCTTTGATTTTTTCTTTCGGAATTTTTGTTTGTTCTGCAATATGTTTCATTGTTCAGCCGCCAAATATTTCACCGTTTCATATACCGTATTGCCGGCATCTGCAATGGTTTCGGCAATGCTCATGGGACCCCGGGCTGTTCCTGCGGTGAAAATGCCGTTTTGAGATAAAGACCTGCTGAAAAACCCTGAGTCATCTGTCTCTATATGAAGCAGTTCCGCCAGCGATTTTGTCTCATCAGAAGGAGTGATACCCACTGAAAGCACGGCAAGATCAAAGATGTCTTCCAATGTCTCATGCGTTGCCGGGTTCAGAAAAATGACGCGTAAACAGTCATTTCCGACCTTGAATATGTCTCCGGGAATGGACCGGATCATGCGTATTTCTTTCTGAATGACTTCATAAAACTGCTGAAAATCCTTGCCGAAGGTCTGCACGTCCATGTAGAAAAAGGTGATCTCGCTTTGAGGCTGTCTCATTTTTATGAGTCTTGCCATCCTCAGCGCGGAACCGCAGCAGACTTTGGAACACCACAGATGCCCGAGTTTGGCGTCTCTGCTCCCCACACATTGGATAAAAGCGATTTTTTTCGGCTCCGTATTGTCGGACGGACGGATTGCCCGGCTTTCCAGTCGTAGCATAAGTTCCAGTTCGAGATTGGTTATAACATTCCTGAAAACCTTGTATCCGTAGGGTTTACTTTCAGGATTGAAGGCACTGAAGCCTGTGGCGGCAATCACAGCGTCTGCCTCGCAGTGTAAGAGTTCACCTGAGACCTCAAGGTCAATCGCGGCTTCAGGACAGGCTTCCTGACACAAACCGCAGGATTTGTCTTTCACATAGAGACATTTTTCTTCACATAGCGCGTAAAAAGGAGAATGACTCTTTGAGAAGCCCCGAAGGATTGCGCCTGACGGACACTTTTCAAAACAGATCGCACATCCGCTGCATTTTTGCGGATCAATATAACCTGCTTTTTTTTGAATGACTGCTGAAAAACGCCCGTTTTTTGCGACTTTCTGAACATGACTGCCTGCCAGTAGCCTGATATTCGGGTGTTGAAGCGCATCTCTGAGCTTTTCCTCTGCCGCACACGCGCCGCATTTCACGCATTTGTCCGTGGCTTTGCAGGCAAAGCGGATAGCATGTCCCCCCGGAAAATCTCCCTTTTCCACGAGGTCAACCGCTATATTCAGGCGGGCAAGTTCAAGGGCTGCCGACAGGCCGGCCACGCCTCCGCCGATGATAAGAACATTTTTATCTGTCATGACTATTGACATCTCCTATACAATTACTTTGCCGTCAGATGAGCCACCGCTTTTTCCAGCCCGTCAATGGACAGCTCGAACATGGGAAAAATCCGGCGGATCATCTGAATAGTCCGGGTATAGTTCCACATTCTCTCAGGAACGGGATTCAGCCACACGCAATGGCGGAAGGTTTCTGCCAAAAACCCGAGTCTTTCGACGCTCGGCTTTCCGCTGCGTTCCTGTACATATATAGAACCGTCGGCGGCCATGAGTTCATAAGGAGCCATGCTCGCGTCTCCCACCATGACTAACCGCGTTTCAGGATCAAAGCGGACAAACTCATCCACGCGCTGCGGTTTTTTATAGCGTGCCGGATCTGCCCATACCGTATCATAAACCGTGTTATGAAAAAAATAGGTCCTGAGTTCTTTGAACTGGGCCCGTGAATAGTCAAAGATGGTCTGAACCACCGGAATATAAGCATCCATAGACCATCCGCCGTTATCAATGGCAAGAATGACTTTGAGGCGGTCTTTCAGGCTTCTTTCAAACACAATCTCGATTTCCCCGGCGTTTTTAAGGGTCTGATATATTGTTGCCTCAACATTCACCTGATCTTTGGGACCGGACGGAATCATATTGCGGAGCCGCTTCAACGCTTCTCCCGCCATCGCCTGTGTGAGCGGACCGTTCAGGGAATAATCCTTATACCGCCGTTCCAGTGCTACTTTTACCGCAGATTTGTTCCGCGAAACACCGCCCACGCGCATTCCTCCGGGATGATAGCCGGAATGTCCCACGGGCGAAGTTCCGCCGGTTCCGATCCATCTGCTTCCGCCGTCATGCCGCCCGTTCTGCTCTTTAAGCCGCTCCTTGAAATACTCAATCAATTCCTCGGGACTTAGCTTGCTTATCTCCGATTCGTCCATTCCCAGTGCGTCGGCAAGGATTTTCGGATCTTTGAGCCACTCATCGAGCAATGCTCTTGCAATCTCATCCAATTCGAACTCTTCCGCAGCCGGCAGTTCCGCACCCTCAAAGTGATGAGCAAAAATCTGATCAAAGAGATCGAAATACCGCTCGCTTTTGATGAGAATTGCCCGTGCAGCAGTGTAGAAGTCATCCACAGAGCCGATCAGTCCCCTGCTCAGGGCTTTCTGAAGCGTCAGAAAAGACGTGGGGCTTACGGGGATGCCGTGATCTTTTAATTTGTAAAAAAAATCTGTAAACATTTTGGTTTATCAGTCTTGTCAAGTTAAGGGGAGTCTTCGGCGATGATAATAGACATTTTCGGAAATAAGGAATCAGTGCCATATGGGTTCCGGTCCTTTTTT
>DYRK01001049.1 GCA_020718785.1 Desulfatirhabdium butyrativorans
AACCTCGTCATTCTCCTGTGCGCCCTTGACTACCAGCCGGATTTCGGCATCAGCGCTGCCTTCCGAGCGTTTTTCAGACGGAACAGAACCGCCATTGCCGCAGGAAAGCTGATCTGCCGTAAGTGAGAACTCACGGTCAAAGGTAATTCCCTCGCTGAGTTTCTGGAACTGACTGTTGACAGAACCGCTGTGTCTGTCGTCTCCGAGGTGATGGACTTCGGGTACGATTTCCAGAATAACTACTGTCTTATCAGGCTGCTCCGCTGCATCCAGTTCAAAATTCATAACCAGCGTATCAACACCGGCAAGAAGTTCTTTGGAAATATTTGCCGTTGCCGGGACATAGCCTTCCTTTCCGGCTGAAATGAGACAATAATCTCCCAGCGAAGGCACCTCGATGAAATACTCTCCTTCCGCATCTGTCATCATCTCAATCGAATGTCCCGGAATATCGAGATGAACCGTTGCCCCGGAAATCGGAGCGCCGTCTTTCGAGGCAATCACCTGTCCGGATACACTGCCCTGACTGATAAACGCAGGCATTTCTACGGATACGGAGCTTTCGACGCCGCCTTGTATTACCGCAATGACAAAGTAGAGAATTTCTCCGCTACTGACAGGAATCTCTGCCGCGTTTGTCTCGACTTCGTAAGCATTTCCATAACTGCCGGGCGAATTTCCGGCATGAATGACATATCCGTCCGCATCCGGAACCGGATCCCAAGTAATACTTGCCTGTCCGCCCTGAATAACTGTGACTATATTTCTCACCGTGACCTCGATCATTGCCAGAGCGGTTTTCAGGAATTCCTGCGCCGCGGACGCTGTTACGAGCGGCCGCTGTCCGGCACCGGTGAGAAGTGTCAGTTCCGAGACAATCCCTTTGTTATTGGCTTCAAAATCTGTGATGCTGACCGTGAAGTCAATTGACAGGCTCAGGGCATAATTTCTCACATCCTGAGAGATGAAAATACCGTTGTCCGGGTTGTTGTCATCGTCTAATGTGAGCAGAAGGCTGCAAATATTAGTGACGGTCGGATCTCTTTCATCTGCAGCACCTTCAACCAAATCTACAGGTGTGACGATATCCTGTCCCGCAACATTTCCCAGAATCATGCCACCGATAAAGAAAGTAACAGTTTCGCCTTCCGTGTATTTGAACTCACCCTTTGAGTTTGTCGCGCCGTACAGGGTTTTTGTCCTGTATTCCATGCCGGTTATGACACTGAAAAGGAACATGCCCTTCTTTATCTCACCGCCTTCGGAGCAGATGAGATCGCCGTCTTTGCAATCCTCATCCTTTCCGTTTCCGCAGATTTCAACTGCTTCCGGATGTACTGTAGTATCACTGTCGTCGCAATCACCCTGATTCTTTGTGAATCCGTCCGCATCCTTATCCACGTCGTCAC
>DYRK01000329.1 GCA_020718785.1 Desulfatirhabdium butyrativorans
CTGAAAAATATATTGACAGGATAAAATTTATGAATTATTTTATCCGATTCTGTCTGAAATGCCTTGACCGCTCCCGGCGGATTGACGGTCATTTTTATCCTTCGGCGCCGGAAGTGCCTGGGATTTGTCAATCCCAAGCGAGCGTTTCGGGAAAACGATTTGCGTCTGTTTTAAGCATGGGCGTTTTACGGCTGACCGGTTGCGGTAAAACGACTTTGCAAGTCGTTTTATGTCTGTTCCGGCAAAAGTAAAACGATTTGCGTCTGTTTTAAGCATGGGCGTTTTACGGCTGACCGGTTGCGGTAAAACGACTTTGCAAGTCGTTTTATGTCTGCTCCGGCAAAAAGTAAAGCGATTTGCGTCTGTTTTAAGCATGGGCGTTTTACGGATGATTTCAAAAGCTCAGATTATGCCGATGGGCAGTATATTTATGGATAGAAAATTTTTGCAGGGGCTGTTTTCGGAATTAAGAATACTTAAAGACAGAAAATTTTGGCGGGCGATGCTTATCGTGTCGGCGGTGCAGATTTTATTCTCGCTGTTGCTGTCTTTACTTTTTTATACTTATAATTGGAAGTGATAACGGTCTGTAAAAAAATGAAAAACCCGAGACTGATAATTTCTGCGCTGCGAGGCGGAGCCGGAAAAACTGTTCTGTCTGTCGGCATCATCGCTGCATGGACAAAATCCGGAAAAACGGTCACGCCGTTCAAAAAAGGACCCGATTATATTGACGCGGGCTGGCTTGCACTCGCGGCTGACCGTCCCTGCTACAATCTTGACACTTTTCTGGCAGAGCCTTCTGAAATTACGAAATCTTTTCTGACCCGCACAGCAGATTCGGATATCGCACTGATCGAAGGCAACCGCGGGCTTTATGACGGTATAGACACCGAAGGTACCACCAGCACGGCGGAATTGGCCAAGCTTCTGGAATCCCCTGTGATTCTCTGCATTGACTGTACCAAATCCACACGGACCATGGCCGCGGCGGTTCTGGGCTGTATCCGTTTTGATCCGGATGTCCGGATCAAAGGGGTGATTCTCAACCGGGTTGCCGGAGCTAGACATGAAAATGTGCTGAGGAAAAACGTCGAGCTTCATTGCGGCATTCCGGTGCTCGGGGCCATACCGAAACTGCACAGACAGATTTTTCCCGAACGTCACATGGGCCTGGTTCCCACTCCGGAACATGAATGGGCCAAAGAGGCCATTGAGTCCGCGGCAGATATGGCTGCCCAATATGTTGATCTTGATGCGCTGGCCCGAACCGCAGAAGAGGCTTCGGAACTTCCTGATCTTGAAAAAGACAGAAAACAGTTTGCTCATCCTCTCCCCGGTTCGCCCAAAATCGGCATTCTCAAAGATGCTGTGTTTCAGTTTTATTATCCGGAAAATATTGAGGCATTGGTTTCGGCAGGTGCGGACCCTGTATTTTTAAGCCCTCTCGATCCCGGAGAAGAAAAACATCTGAAGCATTTGGACGCGCTTTATATCGGCGGCGGATTTCCCGAAACCCATGCGCGGGAGCTTGCGGAAAATGCCGCTTTCAGACAGGAACTGAAACTGCTGGCAGAAAACGGATTTCCTGTTTATGCCGAATGCGGAGGGCTGATGTATCTGGGAGAAGAACTGGTGCTTGAAGGAAAATCATACCCCATGACCGGTGTATTTCCTTTGATTTTCGGTCTTTCCAAAAGACCTCAGGGACACGGATACACGGTGGTCACCGTGGATGAGAAAAATCCTTTTTTTGAAACCGGCACTGAAATCCGGGGGCATGAATTCCATTATTCAAAGGTATTGTCATGGCGTGGAAAAGATACGGATATGGTATTTTCCATGAAACGCGGAGCCGGACTGATAAACGACAGAGACGGAGTGTGTTACAAAAAGGTGCTTGCCACCTATACCCATATCCACGCGCTGGGAATGCCCTCATGGGCAGAATCCATGGTCCGAAACGCTGCTGCTTATCAGCAGTCCAAAAAATAAGGCGGCATCCCCTTTGCAGAAGGTGCCGCCTGCAAGCCTGTTCAGCCTGTTCAGCCTATCACTTCACCCCTTATTCACTCTTGGGATGGCATTTGGTACAAGTTTCAGGAGCGTCTTTCTTTCCTGTCTTTGCATTGTATTCTTTGTGACAGCCTTTGCAGTTTTCGTGAATAGCTTCGGCATGATACTCCAGCTCTCCCTTTTTGTCGAGTTTCGGAGCATCTTTTCCTTTCGGCTTTTCACCCGGCTTCTTGTGACACTCGAAGCAGTTCTTTACATCGGCGCCGGCTTTCAGGTCTTTCAGGGCTTGCCCTTTGTCATCGTGATGACATACGCCGCATCCGTCTTTGTAAAGCTCCGGAGCTTTTGCCGCATACTCTTCGGCATGTTTTTTATGCGAAAACTCAACGATGCCTTTGGTATGCTTCTCATAGCCTTTGCATTCCATTTTGACAGAATCCGGAACCGTTGTTCCTGCGTAAAGCCCCGCGGCAAACAGAAAAGCCACTCCGACCGCCACCGATACAATCAGACTTTTTTTCATAAACCTCTTTCACCTCCTTTTTATCGTGTTAATCCCAAAAACAGGACCGGGTGCTTATTATCAGAACGACTCTGCCCTGTCAAGAAAAGCCTTAAAAATTTATTCTGAAGCAGGGGCATGTCGGCGACATGCCCCTACGAACTGTCATTTTCTATCTGCCGACATTGCCTCAGATTTCTCCGCTTCTTTCTCCGCTCTCTTTTTTCCGAAAATTTTTGAACCGACAATACTGACCTCGTACAGAATCATCAGGGGAATCGCCATCATAATCTGGCTCATCACATCCGGCGGGGTCAGAATCGCTGCCACAATAAAAATCAGCAGAATGGCATACTTTCTGTTTTTCCTCAGAAATTCTACGGAAACCACCCCCAGCCGCGCCAAAAATGTTATCACCAGCGGAAGTTCGAACACCACTCCGAAAGCCAGCAGCATCATCGAAGAAAAACTCAGGTATTCTTTCATAGACGGCATTGCCTGAATATTTTCATCGGCAAAAGCCAGAAAAAATTCAAAGCCCAGTGGAAACACTATAAAGTATCCGAACAGTGCGCCGCCGATAAAAAAAAATGAAGACAGAAACACGACCGGAAGCATAAGGCGTCTTTCTTCGGCATAGAGTCCGGGTGCCACGAACATCCAGAATTCATAGATAATAACCGGGGATGACAGCATCAGTCCTCCCAGAAACGCGACTTTCAGATAAGTAAAAAAAGCCTCGGCAAGTCCGGTAAAGATAAGTTTCTCGCCTTTCCCCATCGCGGCAATCAAGGGGTGCATCAGAATCCGAAACAACTGTTCTTTGAATCCGTAAGCAATACAAAATCCGACGAATATCGCGACAGAACAGACAATCAGACGCTCACGGAGTTCTTCAAGATGTGCGGTAAAAGGAAGTTTCTCCTCTGTCATTTTTTAAGGGTTCTCCTCGTTTTTTCTTTTTTCTGACAGCATTCCGTTTCCGGACGGAGATGATGCCGCAGTGGAACAGACGTCCTCGCCGGTCTTTTCTTTGACAGCGATATCTGCCGGATTATCTTCGGCAGTCTGTTTCAAGTCTTTGCCGAGGTCTTGCGGAACCGGAATGGAAGCGGCAGAATCGGGCTTAATATCAACAGCTTTTTTCAGATCGCTGTTCATTTCCTCAAAAGCTTTTCTGACATCCTTCATTTCCGTATCAATTCCCATGGATTCTTTGAATTCGCTGGCTGCTTTCCTGAATTCAAGCATGGCACGCCCCATGGATTTTGCAATATCCGGAAGTTTCTGGGGACCGAGAACAATCAGTGCCACTACCAGAATCAGAATCATTTCAGGCATTCCGATGCCGAACATTATGGTACTCCTTGTTTAGTATAGGTGGTTAATCGTAGGGGCATGTCGGCGACATGCCCTCCTGCTGAAATAATCTTTAAAACAACGGAGTCATAAGGGCATGTCGGCGACATGCCCTCCTGCTGAAATAATCTTTAAAACAACGGAGTCATAGGGGCATGTCGGCGACATGCCCTCCTGCTGAAATAATCTTTAAAACAACGGAGTCATAAGGGCATGTCGCCGACATGCCCTACTGAAACATATCCGGCTTTAATACAAGCAGATACAGATTCCCGCGATGCTGTAAATGGCCGGCTGCTATTTCGGCATAATGGCCGCTCCCCCAGAACAGGTCTGCCCGCGCACGTCCTTTTATGGCTCCTCCGGTATCCTGATTCAGAACAAAGCGCGGGCATTCGCTCCAGTTAAGGATTTCTCCCGAGGCATCCGCAATCGGCTTCTGCGTTTCGATAAATGCCAGAACAGACATAGGATACATTTTTTTATCCACAGCAAGGGAGCGTCCCGGGGTTAAAACCACATTTATTGCACCCAGAGGTCCCTCTTCTTCTTTGCTGAAAAAAATATAGCTGGGATTGGCATTCAGGACAGTCTCAACTTCTTCCGGGTGTTTGGCTAAATATTCACGGATTTTCTGCATGGACATCTCAGCTTTGGGAATTTTTCCCTCATCTATGAGAACTTTTCCTATGCTCTGATAGGGATGCCCGTTCTTGCTGTGATAATGCACATTGATGATTTCACCCTTATCCAGACGGACTTTTCCGGAACCCTGAATCTGAAGAAAAAACAAATCCACGCGATCTTTTACCCACGCGATCACTTTTGCTTTTCCCTTCAGTACCTGTCCCTGTTCGATTTCTTTCCGGTCGTAATAGGGAATAAAAGTCTGTTCGAAAATTCTGCCCGTAATCTTTTTTCCTTTAAACTCCGGCGAGAAAAGGGAAAGATCAATAGTCATCAGGTCATCGGGGCAGGCATACACCGGGAAGCGATATTCATCATCCTCATTGAGGCTTCCTTCCAGCATCGGCTCATAATATCCTGTAAAAAGAACCTGCCCTTTTTCTTCATCTCCCGCGGATTTGTAAACTATATAATAAGAAGCAATAAATTTTTTCAAATCCTGAGCCGAGGGTTTTGCGGCAATAAAATTCCGGAAATGTTCCAGCGAGCGGATGATATGCGCGGCACTGAATGTATCTTTCCCGAATTCGAACATTCTGTCTTTAGGGATACGGCCGAGATATTTGAGACTTTGGGAAATACATTCATCCAAACCCGAATACGCCATATCATCCCGGAAATCAGGATATTCGGAAGGCGATAACCTTGTCAAGGCAAATTCGGAAATCTGCTTTTTCGCGGCGCATCCCCCTATTGCCAAAGCCAGTATCAAAATAAAAAATGATGTTCCGAATCGTTTCATATCTCAGTCTCCCCATTCCGCCGGGACAAATCCGGCATCATTCCGAATCTTTACCGCATCTCCCGAAGTGAAAGTCAGCACAAACAGCCCTTTTTTATAAGCATAACGGTCCGCATTTTCTTCAAGGTGAATATAGGCGACCGCTCCGAGAACTTTTCTGTCACGGTATTCGGGAAAAAACAGTTTGAAGGGTTTCAGATGCTTCTCGATATGCTCTTCGACATCGCCCACCGACAGGGTGGTTTTGACTTCCACTGCAATGACCGAATTCCCGTCGGTCAGCAGAATATCAATTTCCATGAGCCTGCCGTTATAATATTTCTCAACCCGCTGTCCGGACCCGGTGATCGGAAAGCCTCTTTTCCTGAACTGCTCCGCAACCGACGGCTTTATCAGCGACTCGACTAATTTGCCCCAGTTCCGGTCCAGTTCTTTGACTTTTCCGAAATATTTATCGAATTTTTTATCGGTTTCCTTGAACCGTCTGTCTGTTTCTGCAAAAAGTTTCCAGATTTCCTGAAATCCTTTTTCTATCTCCTGCATGTCCATATATGTTTTCTCCCATGTAAATCATCATAAGTTACTGATTTTACGTTCCCGGCTTTTTCGGATTTTCATCCGGTGCATACCCGACTGAAAGGCGGGGGAACGCTCCTTTCAGTCTCCCCATTCCGCAGGAACAAACCGGGCATCGTTTCGGATTCTGACCGCATCTCCAGAAGTGAAAGTCAGCACGAAAAGCCCCTTCTTATAAGCATAACGGTCCGCATTTTCTTCAAGGTGAATATAGGCGACCGCTCCGAGAACTTTTCTGTCACGGTATTCGGGAAAAAACAGTTTGAAGGGTTTCAGATGCTTCTCGATATGCTCTTCGACATCGCCCACCGACAGGGTGGTTTTGACTTCCACGGCAATGACTGCATTTCCGTCGGTCAGCAGAATATCAATTTCCATGAGTCTGCCGTTATAATATTTCTCAACCCGCTGTCCGGATCCGCTTATCGGAAAGCCTCTTTTCCGGAACTGCTCCGCAACCGACGGCTTTATCAGCGACTCGACCAATTTGCCCCAGTTCCGGTCCAACTCCTTGACTTTCCCGAAATATTTATCGAACTTTTTATCAGTCTCCTTGAATTTTTTATCAGTTTCCTTGAACTGTTTATCAGTTTCCTTGAACTGTTTATCAGTTTCCTTGAACTGTTTATCAGTTTCCTTAAATCTTCTATCGGTTTCGGCAAAAAGTTTCCATATTTCCTTAAATCCTTTTTCTATCTCCTGCATGTCCATATATTTTTTCCTCTCTGACGGAATTATTCTTTCCACCGTCATAATCTGCGCTTTCCGAATTTTCTGTAAAACGGTTTT
>DYRK01001050.1 GCA_020718785.1 Desulfatirhabdium butyrativorans
TAAACTGATTATGCAGAGAGTGAAGGAAATCCGCAGGGTTTCTGAGCATGATGATAATTTTTGCATCCGGATTGAATCTGTATATCTCTTCAGCCGCGGATTGGGAATACAGATAAACCAATGCAGAGGATTCTCCGACAATTTTTTTATCTCCGGCTTTTGAAAATAATTCAATATATTGCTGCTCTTCCCTGATTTCAAAAAACAGTCTGCGATGATGAAACGCATCGCTTTCACGATGAAAATCTTTGCAGAAATAACTCGGTTCTTTTAAGGCTGACATATAGATATCCGGGTGCTGGTTCAAGAAAAAATGCAGAGCAGTGGTTCCGGATTTCGGATGCCCTACGATAAATAAGTTCGGTTTTCTTTTCATTTATAATTCTCCTTCTCGAACATAAACAAACATCCAGCCTCCGACCGAAGCAAGCCGGCGGAATCCGGACGATGGTGCCTTTTGAATGAAACGCTCAAACGCGGGAAAGGATTTTCTGTCAAGAATGACATATTTTATCTGATGTTGAGCGATAAAATTTCGGATGCTTTCCGGCGACATATCGGCAAAATCCGGCGGTTGATACAGTCTGAACGATTTTCCGAACAGATGCGCCATCAGGGTCTTATCCGAAGTCGAAGCGATGACGCCCGCGCCTGCATCTCCCGGTTTTCCTATCCAATAGGGTTCGATGTAACTGTTGCGATACAATTTCCTGAAATCAGACAAGAGATAATTCGTTGTTTTAAACGATGCCGCAGCAAATATTGTCAACATGGCAATCAATACTACCCTTTGATATTTCTTTTGATTCAATGCCGGTAGCGGCAGTTTTCCAATCAGCAAATCAATGCTATACAGGAGATATAAGAGTAAGAATACCAGCGGAACCATACCGTGCCGATGCAAACCGATAATCTTACCTGAAAAATTCTGATAATTCAGGATAATGGGCAATAGTTGAATAGCCATTGCCGGAATGATAAAAAGAATATAAGGCAGATGTCTGTTTCTATCCCGAATCACAGCGGATATACAACCGATTCCTGCAAGCATAAATCCTGCAAAAAAGACTATCAGGGGAAATAACAAATCTCTTGCAAGTAGATCAGGTATCAGCTTTGTGATCGCCGAGTCAAGCAATCCGTTCAACAAAGGAACTATATTTTTAAGGATATTCTGAATTCCTCCGGACTGATGTGCCATACGCTCCGGCAGGAAAATGTATTTGTAACTGAGCCATATCAGAGGACCCCAGAACATTGACAGACACAGCCCCATAATTTTCAAAACAGATTCAGCTTTCCGGCTAATTATAATTTTTATAAACAGCAAAGGCAGAATGAGCCACGCTTCATAGCGAGTCAGACATGCCAGACCGAGAAATATCGCTGTCCCTATATAGC
>DYRK01001051.1 GCA_020718785.1 Desulfatirhabdium butyrativorans
GAAGAGCTTTTCATCACCGGAAAAGAGCAGATGATTTATTTTCCCCGTCCCGAACATGCGATTGTCCGATACGGAGAACAGGAACTCACTTATTCTGTAGCCATTCCCGCAGGCGAAGCGAGATATGTGCTGAACCGTATGACCGGACAGATCACGCTCAAAAAAGGTCCCTGCATGTTTCTGGCAGATCCCCGCAAAGAAGTCATTGCCCGGCGGGTGCTGGATCCCCGCTTAGTAGAACTCTGGTTTCCGGGAAATCAGGAGGCATTGGAATACAACCGTCGGCTCATGGATATCACCGACAAAGAGAAAACCGGCAAAGTAGTAATGGATCAGCAGGTACAGAACTTGCTGAAAAGAAAGGCTCAGATAACCGAAGCCGATGCTCAGGAGCCGGTATCTCAGGAAATTTCAGGAGATAAATTCACCCGGCATCAGACATTTTCCCGTCCCCGTACTGTCACTTTGGACACGAAATACGAGGGCGCGGTGGCAATCAATGTCTGGACCGGCTATGCCGTAATGGTGGTGAGCAAAACCGGCAACCGTAAGGTGATTGTGGGACCTCAGACCTGTCTGCTGGAGTATGACGAGATTCTGGAAACTGTGGAGTTGTCCACCGGCACGCCCAAAACCGAAGATAAGCTGATAAAAACCGTATATCTGCGGGTTCTGCACAACAAAGTCTCGGATGTGATCGAGGCGGAAACCCGTGATCTGTGTCAGGTTCGGATTTATGTCTCATACCGGGTCAATTTCGAGGGAGAGCCTGAGAAATGGTTCAATGTTGAAAATTATGTCAAATTTCTGAGCGATCATATCCGGTCAATGCTTCGCCATGCAGTGCGGCAGTACGGGATTGAGGAATTCTACGGCGATGCGGTCTGTATTGTCCGGGATACGGTTCTCGGCAAATCCGGCGAAGACGGAAAACGTCCGGGCGCATTGTTTGACGAAAACAACATGCGGATATATGATGTCGAAGTATTGGATATCCGTATCGGAGATGAGGAAATCGGGGGACTTCTGATTCATGCCCAGCATACGGCTATAGAGCAGACCTTGGATATTGCCTCGGAAAAGAAGCGGTTAGAAGTGACCGGGCAGAAAGAATCCGTGAAACAGGATATTGCCAAAATCGAGGCAGATACGGCGCGGATGCTGCTGGGGTTGCAGGAAGAAGATGTCCAAAATCGTGCAAAGTTGGAAACAGCTAAAATCGAGTCCGAGACCGAGGCTCAGAAACAGAGGCTTGAGGCAAAATTGACAGATCAGCACACGCTGGAGCAGATTCATTCTGCTGAACTTGCACGGGAAAAAGCGGAATATGATCTGAAACTCGGTGTGGCTCGGCAGCAACTGATTCATAATATCGAGGAACTCAAAGCCGAAGTCGAGGC
>DYRK01000330.1 GCA_020718785.1 Desulfatirhabdium butyrativorans
TTGCGCCCTGCGGACCCTTCTGCGTTCCTGTAACCGCATGGGGACCCGGGGCATCTCCTGCATTTCTGCCGACACGGTTCTTCGTTCCGAGACTGCCGCCGCAAGTCATTGTCCCCAAATCCATGAGCGCATCCGCTTGCAGGAGACTTGCATCTTTGCGAATCATATTTCCGATGCGGTCATAACGATAAGCAATCGTGCCGTAAACCGCCGAATTTGCCGCCTGCGTGAGACGATACAGCGAGTCATAGACAAAAGACTGCGTGGCGTTGAACTTGCGGGCTTCATCAGACGCAATGCCGAGTTCGCCGCCGATTGTATCAAGCGCCGAATTGCTCCTGCCGTCATTGATGCCGGTAATATTGGAAACACCGTCAAAAGCATAGCCGATGTCCTGCAAAGCGAGATTGTCAAGACTTCGCATCGTATTCAGACGGCTTAAACGCAGACGGTGGTCGTACTGATATGTCGTCTCGGTTCCGCAGGCAAGTTTCAGCAGAGCGTTCTGTCCCGCAGGATTGTAGTCATACTTCTCAATCACATTCGGCGCAGATTCCAGCAAGCCCCGGCTGTTGTATGTGTATGAGATATTGCTCTGATCCGGATAAATCAGCGTTGTCACCCGATCCATCGAATCATAGCTCATGCCGGTGTAGAAATTCTGTTCGCCGATCCGCTTAATCACCCATGCCACACGCCCCCGTTCATCGTAAGAGTTATGTTCTTCTCCGGACTGATCCTTTACATAGGACAAAAAGCCTTTGGTATTCTCAGCCGTGAGACCGTTCCGAGGCTCTGAGCGTTTTGAATACTTTGCCCCCCAGACTACATCTGCCACGTCAACCTTTCCGTCGCTGTTCAAGTCGTCATCGCTGCCGAGTTCCAGCTTGCCTAAAATCCCATCGGCAATTCTCTTTTCTACCGTCTCGGATGTCCAAAAATCTCCCTGGTCTATTGGACCAAAAGGCGTATCATAGTAATACTCCACATCCGGCGATGTTTTGCTTTCGCCGTAGTATTCCGCAGTCAGACGGTTCACGCCGTCATAAGCATATTCAATAACCTGCCCTTTGGCGTCTGTGGTTTTGATGAGATTTCCCGCATCGTCATAAGTGTAGTACATCTTTCCTCGATCCGGATCATTCATGAAGGTTTTCCGTTTAAGTCCGTCATACTGCATGAATTTCTGATTTCCGTTAGAATCACTAATCCGGGTAAGACTGTCGTTCAGGTCATAAGCATAAGTCGTAAGCCATTCTGTCAGGCTTCCGGATTCGCCGGTATCTGTGAGTTTGACAATTTCGTAAACCTGTCTGAGCCTTCCGTTTCCGTCTTTGTCCTGCAAACCGTCTTCCACATAGCGCATTCCACAGCCGTAATGAGAAGAAGCAGGATTTGTCTGCTCCTCATCCTGAATTGTTTTCAAGAGCGGCTGATAAGTCGTTGCGGAATACACAATGCCATCCGTTCCTAGCGGCTGATTCACACGGATTTCTCTGCCCATGGCATCATAGAAATGCTCGGTGAATCCTGTGTTGAATGTCGGCTCCGCAAAGTCAAGCGTTCCGGTCTCGAAATACGGGAGATATTTTTTCCACGCCTGTTGACGGGCATTGAACTGAAGCGTATCTGTAACGACAACCTGACTCGGATTTTCTCCTTCGGAGCGAGTCATAATTTTGCGTCCAAGCCCGTCATGAAAGGTACGGGAACGGAGAAAGCCGTCAGAACTGCCATCACGCTGACGGGTTTCCACCCAGTTCATCAGTTTTCCGGTGCCCAGATTATACGCCAGTACATAGTCATACTCAACCGTGTGTCCCGTATCAGGCGGTTTTGTAATCGAAATGAGTCTTCCGAAAGTATCATAAGTGTAACTTGTTGTGAATCCGTTGAAATCCGTTGAAGAAGTCATCACACCCAAGCCGTAGTCATAGCTTGCAGACATGGTAAGCTGAGAGACATCCGTCTTTCCCGTATAGATAATCTCTTTTATCGGAAAGCTATGGAAAACAGAATCATACACAAGATCACGTTTGTTGTTCAGCGCATCATAAGTGGCAATGATATTTCCGTATTCATCATAGTCATTTCGGAGAGATACGATATACTTATCCCCTTCGACCCAATCCTCGGTTCGGGTCAGATTGCCTTTGCTCACCGCGCCGAGCGTCAGCCCGTCATAGTAGTTCCGCTTTTTCGCTGCCAATACGCCGTTTTCGTCTGTAGTGCTACTTTCAATCGGTCTGTCTAAAATCCAGATTGATTTTCCCGAATCATAAGCCGAGGAAAAGGATGTTTCTGTGATTCGCTCATCATCCCATCCGGCATCCATGCGTCCATGCTCAATCTGCTTAATCATGTTGCCGTAGTCATCGTAGTCATACTCCCATTTCAACTGAACCGGCGTGCCGGTGTCTTTTTCCAGAATATCCCGTGTTCTTGCCTGCTGATAAGGAAAAGTAACTTTCCGCTCATCGCCCGCGGCTCCGTCATAAAGTTTGCGGGTATTCCATGAATACTGCTCCCGGTAAAAGATGCCGGAATCGCTTGTGCGGGCTTCCATTATCAGGGGTTTGCCTTTCAGCGATTCCTGATTTACTCCTGTATCAAAGTTATAAGCCATGATGAAATCCGGGATAGTAGTATCGCCGATCTCCTGCTTTTCAGCAGCGGCAAAACCTCGGAATTCTTTGTCTTTACCGTCATAATAGCCATCGTGATACTTCAGTTCGGTGCGGTAAATATTCCCCTGCCCGTCCTTTACATCAAAGGAAGACAGAACCGTTATGGGATTCGGCACGCCTGCGGGCCATGGTTTGCTGTCCCGATCACGGATATATTCCTGAGTCGTGCTGCTGTAAGAAAAAGTAATAGTCCGCCCGATGCCGTTAGTAACAGTCTTGAGCAGATAGGGTTTATCATCCGGACAGATTTCAAGATACTGCCATGTCTTGCTCGGATTCAGGTCCGAATCTTCAGGATTGTTCCATAAGACATCCGTTGTGCCGTTGCCGTTCATATCCGCAGGTTCTACACGAGTATTGCTGACACGAACCGGCACGTTTTTCATCTCAAAAGGACCTGCAAACTGCCTGCTGTCGCGATTCAGCCAATAAACGATACGGGTGGCGGATTTCGGCGCATACAAGATATCGGTAAGCCCGTCTCCGTTGAGATCGAGCAGCATGAGATCAGCCCAGTCAGTGTATAATCCCGGCTCATTATCCGATTCGGAATCCGGCGGATTCTGCATTTTCTGCTCGGTATCCCACATTCCCACACCCATTGCGGGCCAATACCAGCACACACCGTCTTTTAGTAATACTATATCCTGCAAACGGTCACCGTTCATATCCGCCAATTTCATGTCAGGGCGTTGAGCAAAAGTCATGGCGTCTCCCAGCCCGGGTTTTGCAATCACACGGCTGAACTCTGCACCGCCGTTATTGATAAAATAGGAATATGTTTCGCCCGATGTGTCGTTGCAGTACATGACATCAATATGCTTGTCATTGTTGATGTCAATGAGCCGGACATTCGGGTCTTCAAAACTGAAAGCCAGACTGCTTTTGTCTGCAAATGTCTCGGTATTTCCCCATTTTCCCGTACCGAGATTGCGCCATAAGAAATAGGTGTCTGCCGACTGCCGGGCAATGTAGTCGCTCTTGCCGTCGCCGTTAATATCAGCGAGCGACACGCCTTCACTCGCCAGATTACTGTCCGGACTGACACTATCTCCCATTTCCGTCCATTTGCCCCAGCGATGTTTTCCGTCCGAACCGATACCCATGTTGAGATAAACCTGATGGTCACGGGATTTGGCGATAAGAAGATCGGGAAGCCCGTCAGCGTTCATGTCATTCAGCGTTGCGTCCGCTTCGTCTGCCAATATGACAGACGGCGGATAACTCCCTGCTTTGTCTCCTTCAATGGCAATCACTTTGGCTTTGGAAGGGTCAAATCCGGTGTAGGCAAACTCAGCGGGCGGCAGTTCGGATGCGCCGTCATTTCCTGTCTGAGTAACGCTTTTGAGCAGACTGAGATAACTGTCTGCCGCATAGAGCAAATCATATCGCCGGACGAGTTTCCCGCTAGTGTTCATTGTAACAGATTTGCATCGTAACGCAGTTTCAAGCCGGAATGTGGGACGATAATCCGGGAGTGCGTCTGTTCTGGATTCATATTCAAAAATGACGTCATGGTTATTGTAAGTGATCTTTGTGCAATATCGCTGCACGCCGCTGTCCGGCGAGGAATATTGATAGCGAATCGTATTGCCGTTGCTATCGCTCATTTCTTCGAGAAGCCATCGGAATATCTTATTGCCGCTGCTGATCCGGCTTTCCGAAGTCATGCCGTATTTGAATACTATGCCGGATTTGCTCTTTGCTGTCCAGCCTTCGCCGCTTCTTGTGTAAGACATAAATGCGCCTTCGTTCTCATGGCGATAAACGCCGCCGCCCACAGGCACAATCTCTTCTCCGCTGCTTTCAATAAAGGTATCTGTGTCGTTATACTCCGGGAGTCCCTTGTCGGTCTGACGCTGAATGCAGGGCATGGATAAGGACCAGCCCATACCGAAAATTCCGTTTCCGCTGCCGCCGTTGTATTGCAGCGACAAATCCGGAGCAAATCCATTGCGGCCGGGCGGAACTTTCAATTTGACTGCATAACTCGTTGTGCCGCTGTTGAGCTGCGGCTCGAATGACTCTCCCAGCCCTTCAACCGAACCGGGACCGGAGGGCAGAGATATGACATTGGGTTTGACTCCGGATTTATCAACGCCGGCAAAACAGAGGTTTGCCGAAAGCATCACAAAGATGATCGCTGTCAGTATTTGTTTCATTTTTTGTCTCCTTAAAAGGTGGGTTACGCCGCGCTCCACCCACCCTACGGTATAGTTATTTTCCTGTAGCCGCAAACACCGGAACAACACGGACCGATGTCTTTTCATCATAAAATTCGGCTTCATATTTTCTGCGGTATTCCTCATTGATGTATTCCACGAAAAAAACCAGATGAATCACATCTATCTTCAGAGATGCCGCGTAGCGTGCAGCCTGCTTCAAAGCCTCTTTGTAGTCGCCTTCGTCCGTGTAGCTTTTGAGTTCAAGCCCATAGACTTTTCCCCGGTACCGGATAATGAGGTCAATAGCCCCGTTTCCCGTGGGAAATTCGGGCCAGACTTTTGCTTTTTTGTTGGCAAGAAAGCGGTTCAGATATTCATAAAGGCTGAAATGAAAAACCGCCTCAAACACTCTCAAGTCTTTGCGCCGGGGCGCGTCCGCCAGCATCCAGTCCCGATTTTTTTGCAGATGCCGCTCATAGCGGCGGATGAGATTCCTGATGTTCAGTCCTTCTTCGCTGATCGTGTCGCTCGTATCTTCAAAAGGCTCCAGTATCTCTCCCATGTAATGAAAAAGCTCGCCGGAGAAGTAGTTGAACAGCCGCTTTTGGACAAAATGACAGGAAAACCTTACAAAAAAGCCGCTTCTCTCAATGCCGACTACCCCGTTCATATAAAGAAAATTAAAGGTCGGATCATCGAACCTGAAAGGAATTTTTTCACGGGTCTTGAAGAGTTCAAGCACAAAGCCTTTGCAGTGTTCCTGTTTTGCTTTGCTGATAATATTCAGCACCGTGTTGTTGGGAAGCACCTGAAGCGCAGCCGAATAAACTTCCTCAAATATCTCTCCGGTCAAAGGTTTGCTGTGATCCGGCTGAAAGTATTCATAGCCCTCGGTGAGCAGTTCGCCGAACCATGAGACCAGCCCCGGCTGTCCACGGGTTTCATAAAAGAGTCTGTCAGTGACCGCCTGTTCCACTTTCTGCCCGCTTTCCTGTTCGTACCATGCTAACATGCTGCGAACCTCTTCCTCAGTGAGATTGGGAATGTGCAGGCTCCGCTGGATGTTGAACGGCGAACCTTTGACATTCTCTATCCCAAGCACACTCCGCACGCCGATCAACGCCGCACCGTGTAGCAGATATTCTTTTTCCGCCGAGGGTCTCAGGTCTTTCTGCCGGATATTGTGAATGTTTCTGAATACACCGGCAATACTGGCGACAGCCTCTTCTCCGAGCGCGTCGAATTCGTCCAGAATCAGGATCAGCGGTTTGTCAAGCACCGCTTTTCCGAATATCCCTTCAAATTCCCTGAGACTGCTGACAGGGATATGCTTCAGCCCCGTGCATCTGAGGATTTTCTCCGCAATATCGGAGACAATCTCGACGAGACATTCGCTCATTTTCAGATGCTCCAGTTCCAATTTCACAACATGGAATCTTTCGTCTTTCCCGAGTCTGTGGAATACCTCGTTCATAATCCATGTTTTTCCGCACTGACGGGGGGCCCAAACAGTGATATAATGTCCGCCTTCTTCAAAAGATTCTCCGATGAGTTGGGTATAAGCCTTTTGAATCAGCTCTTCCCTCGGCACATAATAATTCAGCGTTTTGCTGACAGGACCGTAAGATGAAAATTTTCGCATAGTGAAATAATCCTAAAATATTCAATGAATTGTTTTACATAACTGCCTCTTTTTTCTTTGCAGACTTTTTCAGCTTTGAGCATACCTGCTTCAGCAAAGGTTTAAAGGCAAAATTCCCATTGCCGGTCTGAATTTTTTAAACCCAGAAGTTCTTTTCTCTTATT
>DYRK01000331.1 GCA_020718785.1 Desulfatirhabdium butyrativorans
TTTTTACTAATTATCTGAATTTATTATTAATAAATCTTAGCTTAACACGTATGGGTTCTGCCCCCTGACCTCCTCGCTCAAAGATAAAGATAAGTTGTAAAGAAGCGGTCTTTTCTTAACACCTGTACCGGAAATTTTCAAGCATCATTTCGGAGGATCATGAACAGATAGTGCGGAAAAGAAAAAAAAGACTGACTGTAAAGGATTTTGGGGACCGGCTGTTTCATTCATCAGTCAGAATCCGGAAGGAGTACAAAAATTTCATTTCTGTTGTAAAACGCCCAGGCTTAAATAGACGCAAATTGTTTTCAGGCCGAAAGGATATCGTTCCCACACTTCGCGTCACTGCCGTCAAATTAAGGATTTCGGGAGAATCTTAATTTTAATTATAAAAATATTTGTTTTGTGTACTTGATTCAGGGTACATCCGGATTCCGGCAACTGCCTGATAAAATCCTTCCTTATAATATCTGTTCTGACTTCCAACAATCATTCTTAATATCTTCCCATGTTCTTCCTTCAAAAGAACCGGCATGATAAGAATCAATTCTTCTGTTCAGCTCTTTGCGCTGTGCCTCTGTGAGTTCCGGATATTCGCTTTCTCTCGCAATGCTGTCCCATATTTCTTCGACAATCAGAATTTTTTCGGAAACACTCAGTTTTTTGATTTCATCTATTGTCATCTGACTGATGCCCATTTTTTTCTCCGTTGCATAATCAGTTATATGTTTAAATTAACGGCTATCTTATTTACTTCAGTCTCTGCAACCAGTTCGTAACATTTTGATATCAGAAGTAACTTATATACAGATTTTCAGAAATCAAATTTCACAAGGCAGCAACGAGGAGATAATATTTTCCGTATATCTCCGACCGATGACGCAGTGAAAATTAATTTCTGGAAGTCTGTATATTTAAAAGAGAACAACTGGCTGTTATGCAGTTTTTTTTCCGACTGACTTACATATCAGCCGGAAAAGTCAGAACTCGGAACACTATTTATCGGAAAGCCCGATTTCTTCGTCCGTCAGATAACAGGCAGGATCAGGAGCCCAGACATCTCCGGTGATTGCCTCTGCGCGTACTCTGAAATTGCCTGCACAGATATCCAACCATTTGCACAAAGCGCATCTGCCTTTGACATGGTTTTTTTTCTCTTTCAGTTGAGTCAGCAGAGTGTCCGAAGTATCACTCCATATTTCGGAAAAGGGCCGATTTCTCACATTGCCGAAACTGTGATGACGCCAGAACTGATCTGCATGGACATCTCCGTTCCAACTGACACATCCGATACCTCTGCCCGAGTTATTACCCTCATTCATTTTTAGGAGTTCAAGCACCTGAGCAGCACGTTCCGGATTTTCCTTCAGGAGTTTTAAGTAAAGATAGGGTCCGTCCGCATGATTATCCACCGTCAGGACTTCTTTGGATATTCCTCTGTCATGCAAATTCTTTGTTCGATCCAGAATCAGATCAACCGCAGCACGGGTCTCGGTATGAGACAGATCATCTTCCACCAGCTTTGATCCGCGTCCAGCGTAAACCAGATGGTAAAAGCAGGCCCTCGGAATGTCCATGTTTTCAAGGAGATCGAAAATACCGGGGATTTCAAGCACATTGAATTTATTGACCGTAAATCGGAGTCCGACTTTGATGCCCGCGGCTTTGCAATTCTCAATCCCCTGCAACGCTGATTTGAACGCGCCTTTTACTCCTCTGAAACGGTCATTGACTTCTTCCAGGCCGTCAACACTGATGCCCACGTAGGAAAGTCCTATTTTTTTGAGAATTTCCGACATGTTCCGGGTAATCAGAGTTCCGTTTGTGGAAATGACTGCCCGCATTCCTTTTTCAACAGCGTAAGCAGCCAGTTCGGGAAGGTCTTTGCGGACGAGCGGTTCCCCGCCTGACAGCAGCAGCACCGGCGCGCCGAATCGGGCGAGATCGTCAATCAGAGCCTTTCCTTCCCGAGTAGAAAGTTCCCCTTCAAAAGCCCTGTCATCCGCCTGAGCATAACAATGCACACATTTCAGATTGCATCGCCGGGTAATATTCCATACCACCACCGGCCGCTTGTCTTTGGAAAACTGCAGCAGGTGGGAAGGCAGTTGAGAAGACATACGACCGTAACGCAGGGCGTCGGACGGTTCTGCAGTTCCGCAATAAAGTTTTGATATTCCAATCATGTCTGTTCAGTTATCAATCAGTGCATGGCGAAAATTCCATGCAGAAAAGTTATATTATTTTTGTCATTGCTTCTACGAAAATAGTTCAATTCTCTTGCAGTCTGCAATTTATTTTCATCTTATCGAATTTCTTCTTTCCTCGTTTGCACGGTCAAAAATTATCCATTCTTCTTTTGTTTTCAGCATAACATTTTCTATCTGTGAAACAGCCAGCTGATTATATATTCTCAAATACTATCTGAAACTGACCAGTTGTTGAAATATTTGCCTGTGCCAGATAAGTGACTGCTTTTTCTTTTTCATGAAAATGTTCTGCTAATTTTTTTAAATCAACCCGTTTAAGTATTTCAACAGTTATAGGTCTTTTTGCATCAAAAAATATCAGCGATTTCAAAAATTTCTGACAAATTTCAGAATTCAGAAGTTTTTCTGTAAAGTAAGCTTCATCTTCGGAATAACACGGGATAAAATAACACGTATCATCAAGCATTATCGGTTTATTTGAACAGTTTCCGACAACCGAAAATTTTACGGATTTATATAGACCTGAAATAGCCACTTTCCATGGTGAGAAACTGTAATTTCCTATTCCGAAAATTGAAAATTTCGGTCTCTTATTGTATATGATGCTTTTCCTATTATTTAAAATATCAGCATATTCCTCAAGATAAGCCCACACTTTCGGAGCGTTCTGTTTTATATACGATGTATCGTCTCCTACTTTTTTTTGGGTTAAAATTACATACTTTTTGGGATTAAGGCGTCCGTTCCCTATGTCTGATGATTTCAGCAGGGGATATATATATTCTTCCTCAATTCTTGCTTTTTTGCCAAATCCGTTGATAAAACAACCTTTTTCATAAGAAAGTTCCATTACTCTGGAAGCATCATGCTTTATGCCTGACCTCCATTTATAATACTCAACACCTTCAATATATTGATATTTTTTGTAATCATCAATATCTGCGATCAATTCGGAAGCATAAGTACCTAATATTGAAATTTTATTTTCGAAATTCAAATCTGAATAAACGACAGCATTCTTTGTAATTACGGATTCTCCTATATGCGTAATAAAAAGGCAAGCATCGACTGAAACATCAAAATATTTTTTTGCATCAAAAAAATGTAAAGAGGAATCATAAATTTTTGCATTTGTATTCCATAAATATTTCAATATTTTTCTTGCTGTGGCAGTTTTACAGAGCATAGCAACGCAGGCATTTTTATTTTTCAGACTTTCAATAATCTTTATCAATATCCATTCGGCAATATCAAAATTGGCTTTTCCGGTTTTAGCTGCAAATCCGACCTGATTCTGAAAATTGGATTTATCAGGAAGATTGGTACTGTTTAAAGCACTTAACGCTGAATTAGTAATCCAGGGGGGATTTCCGATAACAAGAATTTTTTCCTGTTTTAAACCGGAAAAGAACAGTTCCCAATCTTTTTTAAAAAAATCAGATAATTCAATTAAACAATTATCATTTATTGTCAGTTTTTTTAAATTGTCTATATATTTTCTGTTGATGTCAAAACCGTAATATTTTGTATTACAGCTAAAAACCGACATGGCAGCCTTTATGAAATTTCCTGTTCCGCAGGTAGGCTCTACAATGACTGACGGATATGGGAATGATTTTTTAATCAATGAAACTGCCATAGCCGCCAAATTATCAGGAGTTTGAAAGTCACCGTATTCGGTTTTCTCTTTTACAGACATGTTATACAATCCTGTTAATTCCGGTTACATTGCCTGCTTCCTGAATAACTCGGCTATACTGAAGTCTCCATTGAAGGGCATTTGAAATTGTAAGATAACCTGTCTCCGGCGGATTTGACAATATTTCTTCAGCCAGCATTCTTGCCTGAATATCATCGGCAGGTAAAAAACGTTCTTCAAAATATGCAATTATATCATCGGCATTTCCCTGATTATCAATGAGTTTTCTCAAGCCGGCGGTCATTTGAAAATCACCGGTTCTGTGACTTTCAACAAAAACAGTGTGTTTAATATTCAAACGTCCTGTTTTCTTTTCATTGTCATCTGTTTTTTCATACACAAAGACCAGAAGAGAATAACCCAAGCCGAATATCTTCTGTCTTGCGGATTTAAAAGGGCAGGATGACTGAGGCTGTTTTATACTTGTAACTTTCATATCAACAAGTAATTCCGGAAAATCAATTCCTTTTGCTGATGATCCTTCAACATAAGTATATGTTGTCCGAAGATGTTTTTGAAATTTATGTTCAAAATACGTGCCGACAGCCTTTCCATCTGTTACACCGAACAGTGTCGGTTCATCGTGCATAGATTCTTGCAACGCAAATTTCTTAGCTTCTTGCTGGAGTAACTCAATTGTCACTTCTGCTTTTGACATTACGTTCCTTTAATATCTTCATGAAAATCTAACCGGTTGATATGCAATCTTTTTTCCGGCTGACACGCAATCAGGAAGAAGCAGTCCGGGTTGAGGCATGAAACCCAACCCGTTCTGTTCCGGAGTGCTGAAATGACCTGTTCTATAAAATCGGGTCAGCACAGTTCAGCACAATCTGCCCGTGTCAATTACCAGTCCGCTTTTCAGCAGCCTGCTGATATATGGCTCCGGAGCGAGCAGGGCTTCACGGGTTATAAAAAAACGGTTTCTGCCGGTTTTCTCACGGACCAATTTGAGGCCGTATTCAAAATCAGATGAGATTTTTTTATAAACATCATCCAATGCCGCTCCGGAATGGATAAATTCTCCCATAATAAAATCAACAGCGTCTTCTTCCATGACAATATTGATATCATGTTTTTTGTAGAAACAGAGTTCGATCTTTTTGACTTCGTCTGAAAGGGATTTGATCTTCCGGATCACGCTCCCGATATCCATGATGCGTCTGCAATAAAAATCAGCCGCGGTGTCAATGCGCGAAGGAGTCATCATAAGATTGTGTTTTTCCGCGAGCGTTTTTTTGTTGGACTCGATGTATTCCTTGATAGAAGCCTTTTCCTGAGCCGCCAGTTTTTCAAAAATATCGTTTAATGTATCCTGATATTCCGGCGATATGAAATCTTCAATGGCTTTTTCCGAGTTGCCGACAATGTCGCAGGTTGCCGGAAATTTTCTGACAGCCGTTGACGGCAATGTGCGTTCAAAGGAAAGCAATGCCTTCTCAACCGCGCTGACCAGGCCCCTTGCCCCGGTATTTTCTTCAAAAGCGGTTTTCGCCAAAAGCCTCAGCAGACGCTCTTCGAATTTCACATCAATCCCGTAAGCCGCAAAATCAAGCTTTTTGCCCAGAATGACGGGATTGTTGGGATTTTTCAGGATCGAAAAAAGATCATCTTCGGTCAGCCGTTCAAACACGGACTGAACCGGCAGACGCCCCACAAATTCCGATTCGAAACCGAAAGCGATCAGGTCCTCGGTTTTCACCTGTTTCAGAATATCACTCTGATCCCGGATACCGGTGATATTCGCGCCGAATCCCATTCCCTGTTTCCGGATACGCCTGCCGATGATTTCGGCAAGTCCCGAAAACGCGCCGCTCATAATAAACAGAATATTTTTGGTATTGACCGTGCGTCTGTCGCGCTGCCCTGTTTTGCGGAACCGCTCTATTTCCTGAATCATGGAAATGGGATCATGGGGAACCTTCAGTTCGACTTCGGTCTCTTCCATAGGCTTGAGCAGCGCGCGCTGAACTCCGGTACGGGAAATATCCGCGCCGATGATATTATGACTGGAGGCGATTTTGTCAACCTCGTCAATATATATGATGCCGTTTTGCGCCAGTTCGATATTTCCGTCGCTTTCCCTGACCAGATCACGTATCAGGTCTTCCACATCCCCGCCCACATAGCCTGTTTCGCTGAATTTGGTCGCATCCCCTTTGACAAAAGGAACTCCGATTTTTTTTGCAATCAGCTTGACCATGTAGGTTTTTCCCACACCGGTGGGCCCGATCATAAGAATGTTGTTCTTGATACGTCCGACCAAATGATCATTGCCGTCCGGAGCTTCCTGAGAACGCTTTATCCGGTTGAAATGCGTACATATTTTTGTCGCAAGAACGGCTTTGGCATGATCCTGACGGATAATATACTGATCCAGATGGGAAATCAGATCGTCGGGTTTTAAATCAAAGGCGATTTTCGTATCTTTGGGGGGAGAGTGCCTGGTTTTTTCCGAAAAGACTTCTTCGGGGACTTCCAGAGGGCTGATGATTCTGACTTCGCCGCCGAACTTTTTTGCCAGAAATTCGCCGATTTCTTTTTCGATTTCTTTGGGGGTGGGTATTTTTTCCATAGTAGCAATGATGATAATCACATTTTGCGGAAATTCAAGGACAGGGCTGACAGCAGCCCCGGATTTGAAATCACGGGCAGTTAAAGGTGGGCTGTTTTCCTCGTTCCCAAGCCCCGGCTTGGGAACGCATCTGCGCCCGAAGCCCCG
>DYRK01000332.1 GCA_020718785.1 Desulfatirhabdium butyrativorans
AATCCGGCTAAAGGCAAAGCCGAAATCATCATTGCCAAACAGAGAAACGGTCCCATCGGAACAGTGAATTTAAGCTTTATCAACAAATATACCCGGTTTGAAAATCCCGCACCGGAGATGTAGGAGTCATTCATAATGAAAGCTCTGAAAGCAAAACAGCGTTGCAAGACAGGTGAAATTACAGCCGGAAAGATTCATAAAAAAGATATTCCGGTATCCGAGACTGAACGCGGGAATAAAAACGAAAGGGGAATCCTTTATCCTGACAGCGATGGAAAGCATATCGCAGAAAACACGAAGCAGTTTGACTGGATAGTAAAAATCAAAGAAGGGCTTGAAATCCTGTTTGCCGATACTCCTGATGTGTTTGTGGCAGGAGACCTGTTCTGGTATCCGGTAAAGGGAAACAATAAAATCAGGACAGCACCGGATGTCATGGTCGCATTCGGCAGGCCCAAAGGATATCGGAGTTCTTATTGTCAGTGGGAAGAAGACAACGTCATTCCGCAGGTCGTATTCGAGATTCTCTCGCCGGGAAATACCCCGAAAGAAATGAAAGAAAAATGCCTGTGGTATGAGAGGTACGGCGTGGAAGAATACTATCTCTATGATCCGGACGGCATTGAACTTGACGGATGGATACGTTCGGGAAAACGGCTTCAGCCCGTAAAAGAGATGCAGGGCTGGACCAGTCCGAGACTGAATATCCGTTTTGAACTCGGCAGCGATGATTTAACCCTTTTCCGCCCGGACGGACAGACATTTCTCAGCCCTTTGGAAATGGCGCGTCGGGCAGAACGGCTTGAGGCAAAACTGAAATCATTAGGAATATCTGAAAACGGCTGGTAAATATGAAACGACTTTTCGGAAATACCGGCGGGCTGAAAAGCGATCAGCTCCGTCGTCTTGAGAATCTGTACCGGCGCCGTGTTCCTGTCGAATTTCTGATCTCACAGGAACTGGCACGCGATGTCAGCAGACTTTCTTATGAAATACGGCGTCAGATCGGTCTGATGATTGACCGCAGGGGCAGAATACTTTACGTTATTGCAGGAGACAGAGGAGGCATTGTAATACCGGATTTGAGCGATTACCGCAGTATGCCGGGCCGCCTGAAAGGTCTGCGCTGCATTCACACTCATATAGGCAATGAAGCACTCAGCGGCGACGACCTCAGCGATCTTGCAATGCTCAGGTTAGACATGATGGCTGTCATCACGGTGGATTCGGAAGGACTGCCGCATCAGATTCATGCCGGTCATATTCTGCCGCGGAATTCCGGCGACACGCCTTACCGAATTCTTGAGCCTCTGAATTCGGGTCAGTTGGACATCGGCTGTCTCGAACTCATTCAGGCACTCGAAACCGAACTTGCCCAGTCCGGAGCCTATCTCACCCCATCATCCGTTGAGCCGGGGGGAGCAGAACGCGCATTGCTGGTCAGTGTGACCACAGCCTCAAAGCGCGTTGCCGAGGAATCTATGGCAGAACTTCACGAGCTTTCCGTATCAAGCGGAATCACGGTGGCGGGAACCCTTTTGCAGCAGCGCAAAGAAGCGGATTCCAGATTTCTGATGGGTATCGGAAAGCTCAGGGACATGACCGTTCTTGCGCTCCAGACCGGAGCGAGTCTGATTATATTCGATCAGGAACTGAATCCTTCGCAGATCCGTTCCATAACGGATCAGACCGACCTCAAAATCATTGACCGCACTCAGTTGATTCTCGATATTTTTGCCCAGCGCGCTCAGACTCGCGAGGGAAAACTTCAGGTGGAGCTTGCCCAGTTGAAATATCTTCTGCCGCGCTTAGTTACCAAAAATACCGCTATGTCCCGTCTGACCGGCGGTATCGGAGGACGGGGACCCGGAGAAACAAAGCTGGAAATCAACCGTCGCAGGGTACGCGAGCGCATCACCCGGCTGGGCGAGGCTTTGGAATCGGTGAGAAAACAGCGGAAACAGCGCAGATCCTATCGGGAGCGCAAAGATTTGCCTGTCATTTCAATTATCGGTTATACGAATGCCGGGAAATCCACGCTCTTGAATACCCTGACGAAAAGCAGTGTTCTCGCGGAAAGCCGGATGTTTGCCACCCTCGATCCTTCCAGCAGACGCCTGAAATTTCCCAGAGATATCGAAGTTATTATCACAGATACCGTGGGATTCATCAAAAACCTTCCCAAGGATCTGATGGTCGCGTTCCGCGCCACACTCGAAGAGCTTGAAAGTGCAGACTTGCTTCTGCATGTCATTGACATCAGCAATCCGCGCTTCGAAGATCAGATCGAATCCGTGGAACGAATTCTTGGCGATCTGGAAATTCAGAATATCCCGGTCATACGCGTGCTGAACAAGCAGGATCAGGTGGAAAATGAAACAGTTGAGAATCTGGTCAGGATACTCGGAGGCATAGCTGTTTCTGCACATACCGAATCCACGCTGATTCCGCTGATTGAGAAAATGCAGTCCATGATATCCCGCTCGTAGGATGAGTGAAACCCTAAATCCGGAGTGTCAAAATGCCGATTTTTTTCTCGTTCCCAGGCCCCGGCTGCCCCTCTCGTTCCCAAGCCCCGGCTTGGGAACGCACTTGCCGGGGAAGCCCCGGCTTCCCGTGAACTCACGTTATTTAAGCCCTTCGCGAGAATCCTGCCTGCCTGAAAAAAACACTTGTAAAACGACTGGGTTTTATAGTAAGCTGATATTTCAATTTTCTTTTATCAAACCTGAATTATTCACTTCTCTTTGTTCAATTCTCACTTACAAGGGGCTTTTATGAGCGACACAGTAAAAAAAGATGAATCAGCGCCGGGTATGAACAGAAAATTATCCGAATTCACGATTGAGAAAGAAGGTAAAATATTCATAAAAGATGGGGGTGGCATAATGAACAGGACCGAAGAAAAAGATAAAACAGGGGTGCCTCCGGAGAAAACAAAAGATGAACCGGCATATTCCGGAGTAAAAGTCCAAAATACCGTCATTGATGCGCCGATGGGTTCGAATATAGATAAAATCAGGGATATTATCTTCGGAAATCAGATGACGGATTATGAAAAACGCTTTGCCCGTCTCGAAGAGCGCATGTTCAAAGAAATGACCGTTTCAAAGAGCGAAGCACGGGAGAACTTCGATTCCCTTGAGAAAACGGTCCGTAAGGAATTGGATTCTCTGAAAGAACAGATAATGAACGAACAGAGTTCGCGCGGCGAAACGGTCAGAAATATCGAAAGACGCCTTGAAGACATCGGCAGAACGCTGAAAGATCAGGTGGCCGGCGAACAGAATGCGCGATCCGAATCGGTCCGTGAGATAGAAAGGCGGCTCAAAGACATGACTCGCTCATTTGAAAGGCGCATTGACCGGACAGATGAAACACTGCAAACCCATTCAAAAGGAACGGAGCAGGAAATTTCAGAACTGTCGCGGAGTATCCGCTCCGAAATGAGGCAGAAATATGACGACACCGCGCTGGCAATTGAGCGGATGGTTCAGGAACTTCGCACGAACAAGGCAGACCGTGCGGTTCTCGCGGATTTGTTTATGGAAATGGCTGTGAGGATTGCCAATGAGAAGTGAGAAATGAATAGTGAGAAGTGAGAAGTGAGAAGTGAATCTGTTTAGCCGAAAATCTCCTGAAAAAACACCGGAACCGCCTCGGTCCCAGCCGGATGATTCCCTGAATGAACTCCGAAGGCTGCTGGTGGGTCCTTTGGCTGTGCAGTTGGAGGAAATGCAGGAGCTGCTGAAGGATCAGAGTCTTAATCCTGATGATGTCAGCAAAATCCTGCCCGAAGCCATTATGATCCGCTCGTCTCGCGACAATCAGATCGTAATGGCTATGGAACCGGTGATCGAGGACGCCATCAAATCCTCCATCCGAAAAGACCCCAGAAATCTTGTGGAGGTTCTTGTCCCGGTGATGCTGCCTGCCATCAAAAAAGCAATCACCGCTCTTATCAAAGAGATGATTCAGAATTTCAGCGCAACACTTGAACACGGTCTTTCCATGCGCGGGCTGAAGTGGCGCTACGAAGCCTTCAAAACAAAAAAACCCTTCGGCGAAATCGCACTGATCCATTCTCTCATCTATCAGGTGGAACAGGTCTTTCTGATTCACAAAGAAACCGGGCTGGTACTCCAGTCAGCGGCATCCGAGGATACGGTAGTCCAGGACCCGGACATGGTCTCGTCCATGCTGACCGCGATTCAGGATTTTGTACGGGATTCCTTTGGCGGAAGTCAGGACGATTCCCTTGATAATTTACAGTTCGGGGACCGCAGCGTCTGGATCGAACACACTTCTCAGGCTGTTCTGGCCGCAGTGGTCTGGGGAAACGCGCCGGAAGACTTCCGATCTGTGCTGCGTGAAACATTAAGCACGATTCACTTTGAGCATATTGACAGTCTCAGAAAATTCAACGGAAACACTGCCCCTTTTGAAATCACAAAGAGCCGTCTTTCAGACTGTCTCAGGAGCAAGTTCAAGGCAAAAAAACAAAATCCCTTTATTGTATGGACTCTGACCGCTTCAACTGTTTTTGTTATAGGATATTGGTCTTTTTTTTCCATACGGGAGTATATGCGCTGGACAGATTATTTGGACAGACTGCACAGAGAGCCGGGTATTGTTATTACGGAAACGAAAAAATCTTCGGGAAAATATTATATGTTCGGACTCAGGGATCCCTTATCCGAAGACCCGGTGAAGATACTCGGAGAGGCAAAACTTGAGGAAGACAAAGTGAAGTTCGACTGGGAACTTTATCATTCATCCCATCCGGTTTTTATCATCCGGCGGATCAGTTCAATTCTCAATCCGCCGAAAACTGTGACTTTCGAATTGAAAAACAATATTCTCCATGCCCGCGGATTCGCTCCCCGGCAATGGATTGCAGATGCCGGAAAATTGGCGGAAATTATTCCCGGAGTTCTGGGATTCGAAAGCAAGGGACTTATTGCTGTTGATGCCGGACAGATTCAGACGAACAGGAAAAAAATTGAAAAAATGTTTTTCTTTTTCGACACGGTTTCTGCGGAAATCAGACCCGAACAGTCAGTTCAGGTGGACGAACTGAGCGGAACCATTAAAGAACTTATCGGAATGACTCAGGTTTTCGGCAAAGATATCCGCATCGAGATTGTCGGACACACAGACAGCATCGGAACCGATGAGAGGAATTCGGAAGTCAGCCGCAAGCGTGCCGAGAGTCTTTTTTCCGCTTTGGTTTCAAGAGGTATCAGCCCGGAAATTTTCACAACACGGGGTGCCGGTTCCAAAGAGCCGCTGAAAGAAGAGCTTACAGAAGCAGACAGAGAAATGAACCGCTGTGTCAGTTTCGGGATATTTGTCACGGATAAGGAAAGTAATCCGGAGGAGCCTGTCAGTCCGGGATTGCCGCCTCCGGAACAAAAGCCGCTCCCTAAGGCTGAAGGAGTCGTATCTCCTAAGCCTGAGCAAAGCAAAACCGCGGTGGAAACCCCGGTGCCTCCGCGGAATACAGCCGAATTCGGTCCCATGTAGGGGCTTGCCGGCGGCAAGCCCTTCTCTCGTTCCCAAGCCGGGGCTTGGGAACGAGAGAAAAAAATCGGTGGAACAGGCATTTCTGCCTGTTCCTGATAATACAGGTCAGACAGAAATGTCTGACCCACCGCTTAACTTAATGGCATTGAAGCCGGGGCTTGGGAACGAGAGAAAAAATTTCAGACTGAAAGGAATACATTTTTTATGATGAAGAAAAAAATCTGCATGCTGGGGGCTTTCTCCGTAGGGAAAACCAGCCTTGTGCAACGATTTGTGCAAAGTATTTTTTCCGACAGATATCTCACCACTGTCGGCGTAAAGATAGACAAAAAAATGCTGACCGCCGAAGGTCAGGACGTGGAACTCCTCCTCTGGGACATATACGGCGAAGATGAATTTCAGAAGGTGAAAACCTCTTATATGAGAGGTGCATCCGGATATTTTCTTGTGGTTGACGGAACCCGCAAAAGCACCCTTGAGACAGCATTCATCCTCAAAGAGAGAACCGAAGAGGCAGCGGGCAGGATTCCCTTTATCATGCTCCTGAACAAAGCAGATATTCAGAATGAATGGGAAATACGCGGGGATGCCATAGAAACACTCAGGGAACAGGGGATAAGTCTGATGAATACCAGCGCAAAGACAGGGCAGGGTGTGGAAGAGGCTTTTATGTCTCTGACGCGGACTATGATCAGACTATGATTGGACTATGATTAAATGATGGAATGAGGACTGTGATTAAAGGAAGCAGGGTGGGCATTTAATGCCCACCCTGCTTGAATCAGAGTCCATCATTTAATCAGATACATCACAGTAAAAGGAATCACAGTCCGTCATTTAATCAGACACATCACAGTAAAAGGACGGAATGAAAACTGTGATTAAATGAATCATAGTCCGTCATCCAATCACTCACCTTACGCATACAACCTGAGAACACTTGAGAAACTGAGTTTCTTTAAGAAACTCAGTTTCCGAAAATCGCTGATTTTTCGTTATATATGCGTAACGTGAGTTAATCAGAAAGGCAACGCTGATGCCGAAATCCGGCTGGTAGTCAAGGGCGCACAGGAGAATGACGAGGTT
>DYRK01001052.1 GCA_020718785.1 Desulfatirhabdium butyrativorans
AATACAGGGATGGGGAAACATGGGGAATCTCACGCAGAGTCGCAGAGAAGACAGGGTAATTTTTGACAGGATGAACAAGATTTTCAGGATGGGGGAAGTTGTTTCACGCGAAGACACGAAGGCACGAGGGGGGGATTGGAAAAGAATCCGTCAGGGGAGGGACTCTACTTGGGGAAAGCCATCGGATTGCACGGATATTTCGGATGGGGACAGGAAATATTTGGACAGGATGAACAAGAATTTCAGGATGGGGGAAGTTGTTTCACGCGAAGACACGAAGACGCGAAGGGAGGATCGGGAAATAATCCGTCAGGGGAGGGACTCGTCCTGCGTCGAGCCTCGGATTGCTCGGATATTACGGATGAAAAAGTGTGTCACAAGATGATTACAAAGATCCAAAAAAGCAGGTTGATTTCTGAGTCGTTGCTGGGTTGCGCCGCTGCGTGAAATTCTGGAAAAATATTATGCGATCCGAAGCTAACAAAAAGAAGGTTTTAGATTTTATTCGGACTCTGCCCAAAAAAGTGAAGGGTGGGGGGCATATCTATTTCACGGGTGGTGCCTCGGCACTATTGATCGGTTGGCGAGATATGACCGTGGATATTGATCTCAAATCAGATCCTGAGCCAGAGGGCTTCTTTGAAGCAATTGCGGAGTTGAAAGAGGAGATGAATATTAATTTAGAGTTGGCAAGCCCCGATCTTTTCATTCCTGAATTGCCTGGGTGGAGAGATAGAAGCCGACTCATAGAGAAGAGTGAAAACTTAGTATTTTTCCACTACGACTTCTTTTCGCAGGCTCTTGCTAAATTGGAACGAGGGCATCAACGGGATTTGTCCGATGTGGATGCGATGCTGGATCGGAGTTTGATCAATAAAGAATTGCTGGCAGATCTTTTTGCAGAGATAGAACCGATGCTGATTCGCTATCCTGGAATAGATATTCCCTACTTTAAAAAAACAGTATATGATTTCTGTCAAGCCCAGTAGATTGTTAGAGGATGCCGTTTTCTGGGCAGAAATGCCAGGCGGTGGGATCATGAGGCAAGGTATATTAGAGCTTCTTGGCGGTCTCACTACGGTGGGGTCGTGTCTGGCTGTCATCGCCCTTCCCAATTTAAAAAAAAATGGCTTTATACCATTGGATTTTATCCCACACTTTGAGGATGGAGAACTGAGTCTCTATCGTTTATTGGGAAAAGACGGGGGTGATGCATACAGTCGCTATAACGCATTACTCCGGCAGTTGGTCAGTTTTGAAAGAGCGATCAAGCGGGGGGGCTTAGGGAATGCGTGATGGCAGCGACGATAGATATTTAAACCATGGAACATACCGAATACAGGGATGGGGAAACATGGGGAATCTCACGCAGAGTCGCAGAGAAGACAGG
>DYRK01000333.1 GCA_020718785.1 Desulfatirhabdium butyrativorans
TAACTCTTCCCGGCAGACAGACAGAAAATCGGGTAAAATCTGCCCGGTTGTTTTGTCGTTTTGCCGAAAGGGTTTCGCAGGGCAAAATTTTTAAAGAACTTTCCCACACTACCGGACAATTTTTCAGATATTTCTGCTGAAACAGACATAAAACGGCTTGCAAAGCCGTTTTACAGTAAAACGATTTTGCAAATCGTTTTTTCGATAAAATCAGAATGTTATGATTTTTTGTCCGGTAGTGTGGAACTTTCCACCTTTCTTTAAGACAATGACATCCGGTTTTATTAAAAGCGGTCAGGGTCAGACGGCACAGACGCATCCTCGCTATTCATCAACGGAGTTGACCCATTTACGCTGCGTTTGACCCGCCCTGCTGATTACATGCCTTCAGGATCAAATCCAAAGCCTCTTCTTTTATCCGGGTTTCATCCACTTTTCCTGCCAGTTCCGCATCATCCAGAATCCCTTCAAAAGCCTCGATCGCGGCATGTTTCAGGGCAGCCGGATAACTCTCTTCAATCGCTTCTCCGATCTCCTCCGCCTTCAGATAATATCCCCCTGATTTTCTTCTCCTGTTAATTTTATTTATCTGATATACTGAATTAAATATTGACGTTTCCCATGAACGCGTTGTCCGTTTTTCAGCGTGCTGCTTTATCAGACGGAGAAGCAGAATCTCCAGAAAACTTTCGATTTTATTAATCTTGTCATCCCGGCCCATCTCTTCCATTTCTCCCAGCAGGACTATCGCATCTGTATAACGCCCCTCTTCAATACAGGCTCTTAATTCAAATATTTCTTCCATATTATTTCTCTCCTTCAGAAAGCCTTTCTGACAGAAAATGACTCCTTGACCTCTCCTTCCGGCGAAAAAAATTTCACTCCTCCGGTCGTCAGAAAAACCAGCCATACCTCTTTTGCGCCTTTGTCAAAATAAAGCTGCATTTTCTCCCGCATTTCTTCCCGAGTATCGCTTTCCGAAACAATTTCAACACACAGTTCGGGAGAATCTGTAAAAGGAGATTTTTTCAGAGAACGGGTTCTCAGGAAATTCAGCGAACACCAGACCACATCCGGCACTTTTACCCCTCCGGGCGTATCAATTGCAAATTCAGGCATAACCTTGCCCTCGGGCATCTGCTCCAGAAGAATCCGAATAAGCTCCCCCTGATAAAAACTGTGCAGATTGGAGGCAGGAGACATCTCGATTTTACCCCTTGTATTCAATTCGATTTTATATGACAAATCCTGCAAAGATTTATCCGCAAGAACTTCTGACCATTGCATAGATATTCCTCTGAATAAGCAATAGGGTTGAAACTGTTGCTGTATTCTTTGAAGCGCTTTACAACTTTTTGCTTTTCTTTTTCCGTTTCAGTTTCTTCAGATACGCCTCGATCTCTTCCGGAGAAAGCCCTCTAAGACGGTCATCTGCGGACAGCCCTTTAAGACGGTCATCTGCCGAAAACCTTTTCAATATTTCGTCAGGCGTCAGCCTGTCTAAATATTCCAGTGCATAATCCCTGCGGTAATCTTCCATAGTATAAGGCATAGCAATAACTCCTTCTGTTTTATATTTCACAAAAAGTTGATTCATAATGCTGCTCATTTCTCTGAGATTTCCCCTGTAATGCTCTGCGCCGTACTGCACTTTATTCTGAATCCCGCTGAAGAGCAGCCATACGGCATTTCTTTTTTCTTCGGAAATCTGAGATGTTATAATGACTCTGATTCTGCGGACTCCCCATGTCACATCATATATCCCTTTTCCGGCAGGAGTGAAATTTATCTGCTTTGCCAGATTTTTCGGATACAGGGTGCTGACCGCATACAGGCGGAAATTTTCGGCAGGCAGCAGTTCTTTCAGAGATGGGCTGATCTGCTTGCGGTAATTGACATAATGACCGATGAGTTCCTCAACGGTCCATTCGTCAAGAGATTCCCGCAGCGATTTGTAAGTGACGAGATTATGCGCTCCGAGATTCTCAAATCCGTCAGGGATATCCCGAGGCAATGCCCCGTTTTTCTTTTCTATAATCACAACATCAAGAAACTGCTGTTTCAGCGACAGGTCTTTTTCAAGCTCGACACAGTAGGAAGTGCCGGTGAAATAATCGGTCAGCGTCAGTCCGAACAGGCGGTGCCATTCCATCATAGTTAAAACTGCCTATAACTATAACCACTGAAAAATCCCTTCAGGCGAATTGCAAATCTTTCCCCCTTCCAGTTGCTGCAAATCCTTCCGGATTTTTTTCAAAGCAGATTGCAGATGCTTCGGCATATCCTCAGTAATCAGAAAACATACAATTGTCCGATCCGGATGTTTGCACACTCCAATCGCAGCCTCCACAAGGCTATAGGGACTGATATGCTCTCCGTCCTTTGACTGCGGGTCGGTTATCATAAACAGCATATAGCGTGAATTTTTTTTAGCTTCATCTTCACGTTTCCGGGCTTCATCATCCCATTTCTCTGTTACCGGATTGAAATAGCTAAGTTTTTTCTGTTTCAGCAAGGGAATCAGTTCTTCCCGCCACTTTGAATTTCCGCAGGTTCCGCCTAAAAACAGGTCGTATGATTTTTGTGTCATTATCTCACACTGCTTTATGTAATTTTGCAAAACTTATAAGTTGAAACCATTCCTGAGTTTCTTGTAGCATTATTTTATCAATTTCATTTAAAAGCTTTTCCAATTTTTCAGGCGTAAGAAGTTTGAAGGAATCTTCTATTTCTCTAAGTTCAAATGCCATTTGTTTATGGTGGATTGTCAGCCGTTCATATTCCCTCAAAGAGTGAACAGATTCAATAGTAGCTGCTGATGCAGGAAGTATCAATGCCGCTAATGTAAGCAGATATTCCATACAAATCAGAAAGCATTTTTCATGAAAAATATAAATAAGGATAGGAATGATAAGGAAATGGGTAAATGCCGCTAAAGCAGCAGCATAAAACACTATATCTTTCCATTTTTCAAACTGTTCATTTTTTTTCTCACATTCCTTATATTTGTTATCATGATATTTTATCTGATCTTTAATCCATGTGTTTAAAACATAATCACCCCGCAGATTGCAATCTGGATAGCTGCATTCAGTTTGTTTCGGAATACGGTTACAGATTTCTTCAAAAGCAATAAATGTCCAATATTCTGTATCGTGAGGTTTTACTGCTCGGCAATTTACATAGACAGGGGAGATAATTCAACACCGTAAATTTTTTAGGAAAAATGCAGAACGGAGTCGTTCCGCAAGAAATCGGTATTCAATCCAATTCTTATGCGTTTTTCTTTTTCTGTCAGTAAAAATAACTGAATAGTTTATATAGCAAAGAATAAAAAATTCAAGCAAAAACACAAACTAATGTGAATGAAAAAAAATTATTCCTATACTGACAAGGCAAACAGCAATAAAAGCTGATATAAAAACCCTTATTCCTACATTTTGGTGGGCTTCCTGATTATTCCGTGCTATTTCTGCACTAATCAGGCGATAAGGTATGAGCTTTTCTTTTATATCTTTTTGAATCTGATCTGGTAAGGCAGCTTTTAACTCAGGGCTTAATAAGTTATTTAATTCTTTATCAATGGCAGAGTCAGAAATTTTTGAGTTAGTTATATGAGAATTAAAAGTTTTAACTCCTTCCGATAAATCTGGGTGGTACTGCAAAGGTAGCAGTTGCTTAAACAAACTGCATTTTCTCAGATAATTTAATAGGTTCTGAACTCTTCCTGTTTTTCCTTTTTTAGTCTCTGTTTCGGACAAATGGAACTCAGACAGTTTACTTGTATAGATTATGTACATTGGACATTTTTTTTCCCTTGCATAATTTACAATCCATGAAGTTCTTGATTTCGGCTGGTTATGGTCCCATAATGCAATCAGAATATCGCAATGATTGACTATAAATTTGCCTGCATCTTTATACGCCTGCCCCTCTGCTTCTTTAGGGGGCTTTTGGGGTGCATATTCGTCTGCTAAAGATTGTTTTTTCAATGAATATGAAGAAACAGCTTTCTTCTTTAATTCTTCAAATTCTTTCAAAGATTCCTCAGATAATTTTTCCTCATACTCAGATTTTCCAGACTTAGGTATTGCAAGAGGAAGAACAATTTTAAGCAAAGTATCCGGATACCTGATAATCTTTTTAACAATAAATCTGTCCGCACCCTCGACTAAGGATGAAAGAACACATAACTTGACTTTTGTGTCTTCGGATTCAGGATATTTTTTAAAAATATCATTGATAATATTACCGATTGTTTCTTTGAATGTTTCAGAATCAATACCTTCTGAAATATTATGTCCTATTACACCGATGGTCAGACGGAAAGGAATCTTTTCGATCTGAATTGGACAAAAGTTATTTTTTTATCCATAGATTATACCCTCCGATATGAATTTGTTTGAACGCTCTCCCTTTTCTTGTTTGTCCCTTACATCACATTTGGAAGAATGTCAAGATATTTTTTTCAACACGCTGACATGATACAGAACAATTTGTAATCACAGTTTTTTTCACAAGCCTCAGACGGCAGACAACATCTTTTACCGTTATCGAAATCCGCAGGTCTTTTTCTACATAAACGAATCTTTCAAATCCTTTTCAAGCTCATCTGCTTTCATTCCGAAAAACGACGCTCCGACCTCTCCTTCCGGCGAAAAAAAATTCACTCCTCCGGTCATCAGAAAAACCGGCCACACCTCTTTTGCGCCTTTGTCAAAATAAAGCTGCATTTTCTCCCGCATTTCTTCCCGAGTATCGCTTTCCGAAACAATTTCAACACACAGTTCGGGAGAATCTGTAAAAGGAGATTTTTTCAGAGAACGGGTTCTCAAAAAATTCAGCGAACACCATACCACGTCCGGCACTTTTATCCCTCCGGGCGTATCAACTGCAAATTCAGGCATAACCTTGCCCTTCGGCATCTGCTCTGAAAGAACGTGAGTTCGACGTAAGCCTGCATTTCCCCCTTTTGTAAAGGGGGATCAAGGGGGATTTATTAAAATCGGGCAGCAGGTTACAGAAAAATCCCTCCTGCCCCCCTTTACAAAAAGGGGATGAAAACTGTCTGATTTTACAAATTAAATTTTTATGCCGAACTCACGTGCGAAAGGGTAAAACGCCCAAGCTTCAAATAGACGCAGGTCGTTTTACGGCACATTCAGGAGCGCAAAGTTATGCTGTCAGGCGACGAGTTGGCGTTTCAGTTTCCAGCCCGCGGACAGTATAAGATACGGGACAGGCATCCACACACGCCCGGCATCCCGTACACCTGTCCGCCCTGATACCGCGCGCCCGTTTTCTCACCCTTACTGTAAAATTTCCCGGTTCGCCAGAAACAGATTCTATATCCGCGTATGTAACCAGTTCGATATTCGGGTGACGGCCGGTTTCTACCAGATACGGAGAAAGAATGCACATGGAGCAGTCTGAGGTGGGAAATGTTTTATCCAATTGGGACATAACACCGCCGATGGCAGGTGTTTTTTCCACGAGATAAACATAATATCCTGATTCTGCAAGGTCCAGCGCTGCCTTGATACCGGCAACACCGCCGCCCATAACCATAACGGAGCCGACTGTTTTTTTATTCAAATTATCCTCCTTTCCTTAGGTTGCAAATCAAATATAATGGGAAAGGCGGAAACAATAATTCTGTCAGCAGGGATTCGCCGGCGGCGAACCCCTATTGCAGTATGAAAAAAATGACATGATTTTCCGGCCTTGTCCCGTGCTGCCGAACCCGGGCAGCATCCCTTAAATACACTCATGTAAAGCCGGAAAACAAAAACATGACACCACCTCTGCAAAAAAAATTCTCCATGCGGTCAGAATCAAAAAGTATGACCTCCTTTATCTTATGATCGCGCTGCAATCAAATAGTTAATTTCAATTCAGATCAGCCTTTACATAGATTTGATATATACTGCCAACCGTTATAAACTGCGCTTTCGGACACTGCCGTAAAACGGTTTGCGTCTGTTTTAAGTTTTTGGCGTTTTACTGAACATTCGGAAAGTGCAATTTATGACGGCGGTAAGAATATATTCACCGGATTTTAATCTATCCGCGGGTTAAGAATTTATCTGAATTCAATTTATTTTTTATTAAACTCAAATTTTTTGAAAGATACTATAACTTCTGAAAATCATATCAAACCTGAAGTGAGATTTTTCTTAGATTGATTTTCGAAAATTATCTTCAATAAATCAATCAGGTTGAGCGAGATTCCCTTACATCATGCAGATGCCGCATATCAGAATTTTATTGACAAGCTTATTTTTGCCGGTTTAAAAGGATAACTTTATATTAAAGAAGAAATTCGGTTCCAAGAGGATTCTGAATAAAAACGCTTTGTTTTTGAGAAAAATCAGGAGAATGAAACCATGTCTGAAAAGAATGTAATCGGATCGGTGCTGGTTGCAGGAGGCGGAATTGCCGGAATGCAGTCTGCTCTGGATCTGGCAAACTCCGGGTACTATGTTTATCTGCTTGAAAAATCTCCGTCCATCGGCGGCAGAATGTCCCAGTTGGATAAGACCTTTCCGACAAATGACTGTGCGATGTGAATTATTTCTCCCGTCCTCGTCGAGGTCGGCCGGCATCTGAA
>DYRK01001053.1 GCA_020718785.1 Desulfatirhabdium butyrativorans
CTTGTGCAGCTTGTCCATCCGAAAGTCCTGTGGAATCTTGTGGTTGCCTTTGAAGAGGCGCAGACCGCCGCATTTATAAACAAGGTAAAGACAGGATTTGAACGATATGCGGATTATATGTATAATTTCACTGACGGATATTCGGCAGTCGGAAATGTGGTGATAGTCAAAGGCGCGTACAAGGATTCGCCGCAGTGGGATTACTGCGATGTTCAGATAAAAAATTCCGCATGGCCCTGCGCCAATATTTTCGGCAACAGAGACAATGATAAACTGACTATTGAAATGGGTAAAGAATGGGAAGGCGCTGCACCTGACGGATATAACTGGTATTCGACCCTCGGACATGAATCAGGTCATTATCTCCTCGGATTCCATGATGAATACCTGAACGGCAACAAGAAGAAAAGTAATGAAACATGGACTTACAGGACAGAGCATGACGGGGATAAAGGCGAGCCGAATGAATTTCCGAAAAATTACGGGCTGATGGATTATCAATACACAGCGCATGAAATGAGCGATACCACCGATTATTTTGCCCGCAAGTATTCGGCTTCCATGGATAATGATCTGGTAACGGCTCAGTTCAAATTCCGCGAAGGGCTCAGTTGCTGGGCATATTTCAAGTCCTATTATCAGAATGACATCAAGCAGGAAATGGCGAAAAACAAAGTAACCGGCTACGGCGATGCTTTTTTCAGCAATCTCATTGTCCCGCCGTCTTCCAGCGGAAGCTACCCGAATGCCAAGAGTGCCAAAAGACCGAATCCCTCTGCAATGAACCGGGATACGGTGAATTTTATCGAATGGACAGTCTCGGCTTCACGTTCAAAGACTGAGGAAGTTTATGACGCCCGTGTTTATGTTCTGGATGAGGAAAATATGCCGGTATCGGACGCGGATGTATGGCTTGTTTCTCCTGAAAGAAGAAGTTTTCAGGGAAAAACAGACGCACAGGGCGCGGTCAAAGCCGGAAGTATTGCAGTCGGCAAATATCTTGAGGCATATTTTGCAGGCAGAAAAGCCGAACTTGAAATTTCGGAAATAAAAGAGAGTTATACCCTTATCCTGCCCCTGCGGAAAAAACAGAGAGACGATACCGGCGGCGGTATCATCATCAGCGCAAAACCGGATGATTCGGATCCTCAGAAGCTTTCTGTAACTGTTTCAGGAGATGCTCTGTCTGAAACGCCGCTGCTCACCCTGTTTCAGACCGGCATTTCCGTTCCGCTCACGGTCAGCGCGGCAGGCAGTCATATTTACAGCGCAGTTGCAGACTGTGAATATGATTCGGGTCATTTTGAAATCGGCGAGGCTGCCGCGTCTGTGAATCCTTTTGAAATCTTCAGCACCGATTCGGGTCCCGCCTCAGGATATTA
>DYRK01001054.1 GCA_020718785.1 Desulfatirhabdium butyrativorans
GCATTCGCATTGTTCGGAGACAGCTTCAAAGATTCGGTGTAATCCTCAACAGCTTTCTGATACTGCTTCAGACAGGAATACGCCAGCCCTCGGTTGTAAAAAGCTTCCGCCCATCCGGGTTTCAGTTGAACTGCCTGATCAAAATCCGAAATTGCGGCTTGAAAATCTGTGTTCCGGCACCGGCTGATTGCCCGTCTGAAACACGCGTCCGCCACATTCAGAGACCGCTTTTCTCCGGCATCTGCCAGACAGCGGTTCAGCTTTTCCACATATTCCACATCGGCAATCGTCAGCACGGAATCCATTGCGTCAAGCAGATCATCAATTTTTTCAGCGCCGTAAAGCGGGTTTGAAACCCGCTCTGCAATTTGATGCGGTTTCAATTCATCAGTCTCTTCGACACCGTAAAGCGGGTTTGAAACCCGCTTTACAATCTGATGCAGTTTCAGCCATTCCTGAGCCGAAAAGACAATCTGCGCCTTTGCCCATGAAGGATCCGGCAGTTTCATCAGTCCCTGAGCCAAATCCAGAATCAGTTCGGGAATCCAGCAGGATTCGGTCTGAGCAAGATATTCGTAAAGATTCCGGTAATAAGACAGCACCAGATCAATCATCGCCCCGGCTTCTCTTTCAGGAACGCTTTTCAGCACATCGGCGAGCAGTTCGGGAAAGAGCGGACGGCAGCGGACATTCCTCGGCACGTCTGTGAGAAAATATTCGTCTGCCATAAGCCCCGCTGCCAGACAATGACACGCGGCGATAAACTGTTTCAATTCTTCATAATCCTGCCTGTGCCAGTTGTAAGGACGCTCAATTTCATCGGGATCATCGCCGTCCTCGATGCACTGCTGCTCTCTTTCCAGAATTTCCAGATTGCTCATAAATCGCCGGACCGTTTCCGCGCCGTAGCGTTTGTCAAATTCTTCGGGAGCTTTGCCGGATTCTGTCCATTCCTGTTTCCGCCTATACCACTTCAAAGCGCGGACTTTGGCAAAATCATTCAATGCCTCACGCCACGACAGCCCGGAAATAAAGGACTGATAGCGATATTTGGCGCAGTTCATGCCCCAATAGCCCAGCCGGAGATTGAAGGCATCTCCTTCTGCCGAAGATTCGAGGATCAGGGTCGGTTCGGTTTTCAGAGCGTCAAACAGAGAGAGCGACGCGGCTTCGCCGTGAAAGAAATTGCTCACCCACGCGCCGTAAATAAACTCTGCGGGTCTTGCCTGCGCGGCATATTTTCCGAAAAACTGACGCAGTTCTTCGGCAAGAAAATCCGCCATTTCAGGAAATCCCCGCGTGCCGTCCGGAGCTTTGGCAATGCGGTCATAAGGCAGCACCGGCGGCGAAAAGAAAACCCGCAGGGGAATCGGCTCCTGCAC
>DYRK01000334.1 GCA_020718785.1 Desulfatirhabdium butyrativorans
CAGTTCCGAAGAATCTTCGGCAGTTACGGAACTTCCCGTTGCGGAACTTCAGGACTCGGACAAAGACGGTATTTATGAGACAAATTACACGGGTCTCGGCACTGCCGGGACATATATCTTTTCTGTCTATGCCTCGGATGCGAAAGACTATATCTCTCTGCCCGCGCAGATGCTTGTCACCCAGTCGAAAGGAAACGCTGTCTCAAAAGCCGACAGTTCCGAACAGAGCGGCGACGATACATCCGGCGGTGCAGTGCCTGCGGTTGTCAACGGCGGCGCGGTGTATCATAATTTCCATGAAGCCGGGGATACGGATTATGTGAAACTCTATGCGCTTTCGGAAAAAACTTATCAGGTCAGAATCTCTTCTCCGAGCCTGATCTGCAATGTGAGTATTGAAATTTACGGTACGGACGGACTCACCAAACTGACAGATACAAAAGACGACTACGGAGCGGGAGAAGGCGAGTTTCTGGAGTGGACCTGCCCCGGAAACGGCCTTTACTATGCCCGGATAAACAATGCGGATCCGGGTGTTTTCGGTGCAAACAGCAATTACCGGCTCGAAGTCAGAACGCCGACAGGTCCCGATACCGGAAAAATCCTGCTTTCTTTCACAGATTCGGTTTCCGGAAACCCGGTGGGAAATGCAAGAGCCTCGTTCGGCGATTATTCCTGTGTGAGCGGAAGCGACGGCGACTGCGAAATCATTCCGCAGATCGGGACTTATCCGCTGCTTGCGGACGCGGAGGGATATGAGTCATTTTCTCCGCTTTCCGTGACTGTGGACAAAGGAGCAGACAATATCGTAGAAAAAGATATTGTCCTGACTCCCGGAAAAGAGATGATCTCTCTCAAAGGCAATGTTGACGGAGACGGTTCTGTAAATTTGAGAGATGCGATACTGGCTTTGCAACTGTCCGCAGGCAAAACAATATCCAAGCCGCTGAATCTTCAGGCTGATGTGAATGCGGACGGGCGGATCGGGATGCCGGAAGCTATTTATATCATGCGTGAGCTTCTGCATTAAAAGTCTGTAGGGATTGTGTCTAAGTAGTAGTAGGGTGGGCAGAGCCTGATTTATCGGACACGGGCAGACATCGGCTCTCAGGCTCTGCCCACCCTGCTTTTTCTGAAACTGAGCAGGGATTACAGAAGAAAAATCCTTGCTTACACACAATCCTTGTAGATTCATGTTATCTACAGGGATTGTGTTTAAGAAGGGATTAGGGAAGAAAAATCCTTGCTTACACACAATCCCTGTAGATGCAGATACTGAGAGTTGGATATGGAAGAATTCGATATTCGGAAAGCACGGGAATTTATCCGCAGAAAATGCGCTGATGAAAGAGCAGAGAATCATCGTCTTTTTGAAAAGGCTTGGGAGGATTTTGACAGGATTGTCGGGCTTATTATCAGAAATTACAAGCCGATGCGTATTTATCAATGGGGTTCTCTGCTTACCCGCAGACATTTTTCCGGCATTTCGGATATTGACATTGCCGTGGAAGGCATCGGTTCAGCGGAACAATATTTCCGAATGATCGGAGAAGCTGCCGAAATGACAGATTTTCCGATAGACATAGTGGAGATCGAGAAAATCGCTCCGGTTCATGCGGAAAGCATCCGGAGAAAAGGACGGCTGGTCTATGAGAGAAAAAGAGATGGCAGCGGAACTGATCGGAGAGATAAGAAAAACCCGGATTGTTCTTGAAAAAATTGATTCGTTCTATCGGGAATTTAAAACTACCGATTTTCAGATTCTCGGAAAGAAGAAAAGTTCTGGAATCATACTCGCTGAAATTATTGCTGATTTTTATACATGCACTGAGACTTTGTTTTTAAGGATATCCCGCTTTTTTGAAAACAGTCTGCGACTGGAAAAATGGCATTCGGACCTGCTTCGTAAAATGACGCTCGAAATCGGCGGGGTGAGAAAGGCGGTGATCTCTGAGCGTACCTATATGATTCTGCTTGAATTTATGAAATTCAGGCATTTTAAAAGATATTATTTCGAATCGGATTATGACTGGGACAAACTCGATTTTCTGGAAAAAAAATACAATGAGGTCAAGCCCTTGTTGGAAAGAGATATCGGTGAATTCGAGGCATTTCTGAACGAACTCGGCAAAAATGAGATATGATGCAAGGCGGATGCAATCCACTATTTTTTCTCGTTCCCAAGCCCCGGCTTGGGAACGCACTTGCCGGGGAAGCCCCGGCTTCCCGTGACGGGAGACGGACCGAAGCCGGGGCTTGGGAACGAGGAAAAAAAATCCGAGCCGAAAGCGTCAGCTACGGCAATCAATCCAATCCAATTCAATCAATCGCTCACAGCTCTGTTATTAGGGATTGCTATGAATCAAAATAAATACAATAATCGGGGTCACGCCGCCGGCGTGACCCTACAGATGATATTCCTGACACTGATTCTGTTGTTACCGGAACCTGCGCTGTCCGGCTACAGTTTCAAATTTGCACGGATGTGGCCCGTGATGGAACAGCCCTGGTATTTCTACCATCCGCGGGGTCTGACTTCGGACAGCAACGGATATATTTATGTGGCAGACACACAGAACCATCTTATTCAGAAATTCACAGAAAACGGGCAGTTTGTCGTCAACTGGGGAAAGAAAGGAACCGGTGAGAGAGAATTCGATCAGCCTCACAGCCTCACCTCAGATTCCCGGGACTTTGTTTATGTGAGCGATCTGAACAACAACCGGATTCAGAAATTCACTTCCGACGGAACATTTGTCATGCAGTGGGGGAGCAAAGGCACGGGAGACGGCGAATTCGATCAGCCTCACGGCATGGCATCCGACAGCAGTGATTTTATCTATGTGGCAGATACCGGCAATCACCGCATTCAGAAATTCACTTCCGATGGTGTATTTGTCGCCCGATGGGGAAGCAAAGGCAGCGGAACCGGCTTGTTTGACTATCCTGACGGATTGGCTGTTGATATGAATAACTTTATTTATGTGGCGGACAGAGACAATAACCGGATCCAGAAGTTTTCCGGAAACGGAAAATTCATGCTTCAATGGGGAATCCGGGGCACCGAACCCGGAAAGTTCAACAGACCCCGAGGCATTGCCGCCGACAAAGACGGCTTTGTTTATGTGAGCGAAATGTTCAATTATCGGATACAGAAATTCACATCCGAGGGAAAATTTATTGCCTCATGGGGAAAGCAGGGCTGCGGAAACGGCGAATTTCAGGAAACCCACGGACTGCTTGCAGCCAGAGGATATGTCTATATCGCAGACACAGGCAATCACCGGATCCAGAAATTCACCCCGGACGGAACATTTATGGCAAGATGGGGCATGAGCAATTCAGCCGGAGAATTCAATGCACCCAAAGAAATCGCAGTTGACAGCAGCGGGGCATTGTATGTTGCGGATATGTATAACAACCGGATTCAGAAATTTACTGCCCAGGGACAGATTCTCTCCGAATGGGAATCGTCTGATACGGAAAAGAAGATATTTTTTCATCCTTACGGCGTGACTACTGACAGCGCCGACAATGTTTATGTGACAGACACGGGCAATCACCGGGTCCGAAAATTCGACAAGCAGGGGAAATTCCTCACCGAATGGGGAAAAAAAGGTTCGGGCGCAGACGGCGAATTTCTCTCGCCACAGGGCATTGCGACCGACAGAAACAACAATGTCTATGTTTCAGATACCGGCAACCACCGCATTCAGAAATTCACTTCAGACGGAAAATTTGTAAATCAATGGGGAAGCGAAGGCAGCGGAAACGGTCAGTTTTCCTCTCCTTATGGGGTGGCGGTTGACAAGGATATTTTTGTTTATGTAAGCGATACGGGCAACAACCGGATTCAGAAATTTACTTCAGAGGGAAAATTCCTAAGTCAATGGGGAAGCAAAGGCAGCGGAAACGGCGAACTGGATTTTCCCAATTCTGTATGCGTGGATGCAGATGGTTTGATCTATGCGGCAGATTCGGCAAACAACCGGATTCAGATATTTACTACAGAGGGAAAGTTCGTTTCCGTATTCGGCGAACGGGGACATCTGCCCGGACAGATGAGATATCCTGCCGGAATAGCCATACTTCCTGACAGCAATATCGCAGTGACAGACAGCGACAATCATCGGGTTCAGATATTCAGAAAAATCCTGTCATCTGCTGAAAGCAAAGCGATTGTGGTTGCCGGGGGCGGTCCCTATCACGGAAATGATCTCTGGGAAACCACACAGATGTGTGCCAATTTTGCGTATCGGACCCTTGCTTATCAGGGATTCGGAAAAAATACGATTTATTATCTGAGTTCAGACAGAGATATTGATCTTGACGGCAACGGCGAAAGCGATGATGTGAACGGAGAGGCGAGCAACAGCAATTTGGAATATGCTGTCACCCAATGGACCAATGAATCGCCCAAAGCAGATAATCTTATTCTTTACATCACCGACCACGGCGGACAAGGCATATTCCGCATGAGCGAAACCGAAATTTTAAAAGCAGAAGCTCTGGACCAATGGATGGACAGCTTGCAGACAGAAAGAAACATCTCGGTCATCCTTGTTTACGATGCCTGTTATTCCGGAAGTTTTCTGTCTTCTCTCATACCGCCTCCGGGAAAAAAACGGATACTGATGACCAGCGCTTCGGATAAAGAAAAGGCATTGTTTGTGACTCAGGGGACGGTCTCCTTTTCCGATTATTTCTGGACCCGTATTTTCAACGGCGACGATATTCAAAAAGCTTTCGGTTTTGCGCGTAAAGCAATGAGCGATCCCGTGAAATATCAGGATGCTTTTTTGGACGGAAACGGCGACGGAAGTCCGAACACCCCCGAAGACAATGACTCTGCCCGCAATGTTTATATCGGAAATGGAACGGCTGTGACCGGAGATGCGCCGATAATAGAAAATGTCTCTTTCGAGGAAAGTCCGGAGAGAAATTCCGGTCTGCTCTATGCCGACGGCGTATCGGACCAAGACGGCGTTGCCCGTGTCTGGGCAGTGATCCGTGACCCGAATTATATGCCGGGAACAGGAACTGATCCGATCCGTGAACTGCCATACAGCGAACTCAAGCCCGTGGGCGAAACACGACGATATGAAGATACATACAGCAGTTTCGATAAAGAGGGAACATACCGCGTTGCAGTGTATGCAAGGGATGGGAAGGGAAATAATTCTTCTCCGAAAGAGATCACACTAGCGGTAAACAATCCTTTGAAATCCAGAGCCATTCTTCTTGCCGGAGGTCCGGCTTCGTCTCCGATATGGCCCGCTGTTGAAAAAAACATGATTTCGGCTTACAATGCCCTGACCTTTCAGGGATACTCGGATGAGGATATTTATTTTATGAGTCCTGTCGCATTCTCTGCCGGCACAGACGGACTTCCGAGCCTGAGCAATCTGCAATATGCTCTTGATATATATGCAAAACAGGATACAGGGGAACTGCTGCTTTACATGATCGGAAACGGGAATTCGGAGGCTTTCGGAATCAGTGAGACCGAAACGCTTACCGCCTCGGAGCTGAACAGAATGCTCGATGAAGTTCAAAATAATATTCCGGGAATTGTCACGGTGATTTATGATGCCTGCCGATCCGGAAGTTTTCTGCCCATTCTCAAGCCTCCGGAAGGAAAAAAGCGTATTCTGATCAGTTCATCGGGAGCAGATGAGGCAGCCTATTTTCTGGCAGAGGAAGGAATCTCTTTTTCCCACTATTTCTGGCGCCGGGTTGCGGGCGGATCCGATGTGCGGAAAGCATTTCTGAATGCGGATGCTGCTCTGTTTGCTTTGTGCCAAAAAAGATTTCCGCTTTTAGACGATAACGGCAACGGCATCGCGGGTGAAAAATCGGACGGAACATTCGCAGGCACTTGTACCATCGGATCGGGAATTATGACTGCCGGAGATGATCCGCTTATCGGGTCCGTCTCGCCGGAGCAGACTCTGCACGGAGAGCGGTCTGCGCTTATATGTGCTGAAAATGTGACCAGTATGGGCAGTATCAAAACGGTCACGGCTGTAATCATGCCGCCTGATTTTTCTTACTCATCTGAAACACCTGTCACTGCTCTGCCCTTTATCCGTCTTTCCGATGCCGGAAACGGAAAATATCAGGGAACTTATTACCGTTTTTTATCTCCGGGAAGATATGAAATTTCGGTCTATGCCGAAGATGCCGGGGGCCGTATTTCCATGCCCATGTCCACCGCTGTGACGCAGACTGTCCATGTAGAAGTCGAGGAAAAAAAAGGCGATATGAACGGAGACGGTTATGTGAATCTGAGCGATGCGATTCTGGCTTTGCAGGGAGCCGCAGGAATGAACCTGTCGGGACAGATTCATCCGGATTATGCGGCCTCAAAGGTGGACGTAAACGGGGATCACCGGGCGGGTCTGGAAGAAGCGGTTTTTGTATTGAGAAGCGGGAATTGAAAAATGAGAATATGCTTATCGCAACTTCAATGGGAGGCTACACACGGTAATCACAAAATCCTTTTCTCGTTCCCAAGCCTTTCTCGTTCCCAAGCCTTTCTCGTTCCCAAGCC
>DYRK01000335.1 GCA_020718785.1 Desulfatirhabdium butyrativorans
CAACTGTTGCGGAACAATGGTTTCAGGAAGGAAAAACTGAAGGTCGGGCTGAAGGGTGGGCTGAAGGGGAGAGAGGAAAAATTCTGCTGGCCCAGCGTATCCTGAAACAGATGATTTATTCTGAGGAAGAGCTTGAAGAGAAAAATCTTGACGAACTGACAAGAATTTTCTCCGAACTCGAAGCGAAACTGCCGGTCTGAGACTCCGGAGTGAAAAAAAGCAGCGGCTGGGTAAATTTCCGCCCGGCTCACGGCGGCGTAACCGTGCATGATACCTATTTATCCGGCTACGCATGGTCAGGAAACATCGGCTGGATAAAATTGGGAAACGGGAATGCAGGTCCCTACCTGAACAGCGACGCCCGCAACTGGGGCGTGAACAAAGATTCTGCGGGAAATCTTTCCGGCTACGCGTGGAGCGAAGCTGCGGGATGGATCAATTTCAATCCCTCTCACAGCCGGGTGACAATAGACGCCGAGGGCAATTTTGACGGTTACGCCTGGTCTCAGAATGCGGGATGGATTCACTTCAGAAATACGGCTTCGGCATACAGTGTGCGGAAAATCAACATTGCGCCGACGCTGACAGCCTCAAATCCTGAAATGAGCGGGCTGACCGATGATGACGCAAATAATGAGGGCGTTCTCATAGCGGACATTGTGGGAGACCGCATCAGCGATGTGGGACAGGGCGCATCAGAAGGCATTGCCGTTTATTCCGCAGATTCCGAAGCGGGCGAATGGCAGTATTCGTACCGGAGGGAACCTGCGCGGATAGGGCATCTTTCAGTTTCTATGCCTGGGATCAGACATCAGGGACACGGGGAGAAAAAGCAGATGTGACGGTGCGGGGAGATACTGCGGCGTTCAGTAGCGCAGGCGATAGCGCTTCTGTCACGGTCCGGTTGGTGATTGATATCTCAGGACAGGTGACATATTTCAGCAACAATGAACCGCTATCTGAGGCGCTTCTCACGCTTGAAGGCAGCGGAGGCAGTCTCTATACAGTGACGACCGATGAAAAGGGCTATTTCACGCTTTCGGGAATGCCCCCGGGAGCTTACCGGCTTATCCCTTCCAAAAGCGGCAATGTCGGCAAAAATGCCCTGACCGCGGCTGACGCTTCGAAAATTGCCAGATATGTGCTGGAAGATTATAATTTCAGTGAATATCAGAGAATTGCGGCAGATGTGAATGAAAACAGCCGGATTACGGGGCTGGACGCCTCTGACCTTGCAAGATACAGCCTGGGGCTGTTGCCGGAAATGAATAACAGAGCGAATTATTGGGCTTTTATCCCGAATATTTTGGAATATTCCGAGCTCAAGTCGGATTCGGAACAGCAGAATTTTATAGCGGTCCGGCTCGGAGATGTATCCGGGAATTACTCGCAGGCTAGAGAGCAGAAATCGCTCCGCAGTCCCCGGACTTCGGAAATTTCCGTTCCGGTAACACAGGGAGAAACTCTGAGCGCCGCGCTGGTTCTCTATGGCGCAAAAGAAACCGAGGGTATTGATATAACCGTTCAATTCGATCCGGAAATCCTCGATGTAGCAGATGTGACGCTGAAACGCGGCGAACTGGAGCATGAAAATTATCAACTCATTGTAAACAAAGAGGAATCGGGCAGACTGTCGCTGGCTGTTTTTGCGCCGACAAAAAATCTCTTTACAGGAAACGGGACAATCGCGTATATTATGTTCAAGGTTATCGGCACAACATGGGATTCTTTTATTGACGTGACGCATTTTCTGTGCAACGAAGTCCCTGTAACTGACGGGCATGACGGCATCCGCGACCATGAAACCGTATCCGGCGGATTTTATATGAATGAGGCTGTTTCCATGAATCTGCGTCTCATTTTTCCGGAATATGATCTGATGCAGGATGACCTGAACGGAGACGGCAGAATCGGCGCGGAAGATGCAATTCAGGGATTATATTGAATCAGCGCATATAGATATTAAAGGCATGAAAAGCGTTACAGAAAGCCGTTTTCAGAAAATAGAAAGTACACCAGAGATGGGACAGTTTGCTGACGACGACCCCTTGCCGGGCAATTTCACAGTATCCAACGAAAACTCGGCAGGTCTGTCAAGATACGTTCCTGATGATTTGAATATGCCGGTGATTTACCACCGACAGGGAGAGGATGTTAAAAAATTGGAAGCAAGCATAAAGAACCTTATAGATAATGCTCCTGAAATGGAGAAAAAAATTCCGAATTTCTCTTGTACTCCCGATTTAATTCTGCAAAATTAGAAACTTTTTATGAGGTAATTTCAAAAGTCTATCGTTAGCTACGGTCAAGCAGCGGATACTGAATGCGATAATAAATGATATAACTTTTATCACGGCATGGTCTTTTTTTCGGAAAAAAATTTGCAATCTGGCTGAAGTACGGTTTCAATGCAGATGACTATATTGTTTCCGCGGAGTCGGACTCCTATATGAAGCAGTATTATGACGGCACTGAAAATGGCAGCGCAAACCGACAAGACTCCAAAACCGTGCAGACCGGTTTCCCGGAGGCTGAAATGATCCTTATCTGTCTTGTGTTTTCAACGGCTATTCCTGACCGGGTTTATGCTCAGGTAGTTCCGGACGGCACAATGGGGACCGCCGGCGAGATAAGTTCAACTCATAAACAGAAAGGGGGTATCTTTAGTATTGGCAATTAGGTATGTATTATATTGTTTTCTAATAATTTTTTTAAAAATTTAAGGGATGAACAGATGAAGAAGGCATTATTTGCAGTATTGGCAGTATGTATTATGTTGTTTTCTAATAACCCTGAAGCAAAAGCTATAACTATTTCCGGCTCTCTGTTTCAGTCAAAATTTGTTGTAACTGCTGCTATGGGAAGCGCGGAAATCAGTTGGTATGTCGTTATGAATACAGACCCGAACTACGTAATAACAAAACGTGATGTTCGTGCACCGCAGACAGCTTTAACCGCTGAATTTCCAATATCAGACAGCACGAGGCAGTATTATATTCATGCAGTGTCTGTTGACAAACGCGGAAGCATGAGTGCCACAGTACATTTGACAATTCCCATGCCATCTATGAAAAAGAAAAACTGAGAAGAAAATATATGTTCTGTTCAGAGACAGAGCCGGAAATACGACAAGGGCTTTGGGAACCACTGAAAAAACAGCATCCGTGGGTAATGACAGTATTTCATGAAAAACGGACTGGGACATTGTCTGCGGAAACAGCCGGAATCTCCCTTTATGTAAAGCGGGTTTCAAACCCGCTTTACGTCAAAATGAGAATTGCTGCTTCCATCGCTGTGACTTTCAAGGCAAAAATAAGTCTCAGATATATGATAACTGCCGGTTGCGGACCAAATGGCAGCATAAGTCCGTCCGGTGAAGTCATTGTCGCTCAGGGCGAGAATATGACTTTTTCGATCACACCGGATCCGGGATATCAGACAGACGAAGTGCTTATGGATGGAAAAGAAGTCAGACTCGGAGATGACAGCACTTTTACTTTTATCAATGTTTCCCGGGACTATGCGCTGTATGTGACTTTTAAAGCAAAAGGATTGCAATGAGAAAAATTTTGTTCCTAATCCTTATTTGTCTTGTGTTTTCAACGGCTATTCCTGATCGGGTTTATGCTCAGGTGGTTCCGGACGGCACAATGGGAACCGCCGGAGCAATCAAAGGTCCGGTATATGATATCAAAGCCGAATACGGCAAACAGGCAGGTTCGAATCTGTTTCACAGTTTCGGACAGTTTAGTATTACTTCGGGTGAAACCGCCGATTTTCGCGTGTCTCCGGCAATTCAGAATATTATCAGCCGTGTCACCGGGGGCGAAATTTCCCGTATTGACGGGACCTTGCGCTCGACGCTCTCCGGAACTTCAACGATTTCCGATGCAAATCTCTATCTCCTGAATCCTGCCGGTGTGATATTCGGGCAGAATGCCAGATTGGATATCGACGGTTCCTTTCATGTCAGCACTGCCGATTATCTGCGGATGGGAAAAGATGAACGATTCAATGCGGTTGCCGATGTCGAATCGCTTTCAAGTGCGGCGCCCGAGGCTTTCGGATTTTTAGACTCGGATATCGCTTCTATCCGTATTGAAGGCAGAGGAGAAATTACCCAACAGGATTGGGAAAACAATTCTTCGGGGCTTCGGGTGAAAGCGGGAAATACTTTGTCTCTTATCGGCGGAGACATTGAAATTCAAAACGGCACATTTTACGAAGATTTAAAAACAGGAGATATTGCTGCGCCCGAAGGACGGATCAACATGGCAAGTGTAGCGTCTCCGGGTGAAGCGATTCTTAGGGATGCGGATATGGATGTCTCCTCATTTCAGAAAATGGGAAGCATCACTCTGTCTGACAATGCCACTGTTTCTGTAAGCGGAAACCGCTCAGGAGATATTTTTATCAGAAGCGGCGAGTTTTTTGTCTATAGCGGCAGTTCCGTAGAAGCAGACACAACAGGCGATGAAAACGGCGGCATCACTGATATTAAGGCAGATACCCTCTCACTGAATTCAGGCGATATTTTCAGCGATACAAAAGGCAAAGGCAGGGGCGGAGATATTTCCGCCCGAGTTTCGCAAACTGCCGTCATTTCTGACTTCAGCAGGATTTTTGCCGACGCTACAGGTGAAGGAGCGGAAACGGGTTCCGCGGGAAGTGTTTTCATTGAAGCAGAAAATATCTCATTTCAAAACGGAAGTGCGGTATCCAGCGAGACTTACGGAAAGAGCAGCGGCGGAACCGTGACTTTGCGGGCCAGGGATTCAATTGACATATCCGGTTCCGGACAAATTTTTGCCAGATCAACAGGAGATATGACAGATACTGCCGCGGGTGCTGGCGGAACCGTTCTGATAGAGACAAAGAAACTTTCATTGTCAGAAAAAAGTATGATTTCTACTGACACATACGAAGACGGCAGAGGCGGAAATATTACCGTCACCGGTACCGAAGAACTATCTGCCGAATCTGTTCATATCTCTTCGGACAGCAGGATTTACGCCGGGACAAAAGATTCCGGTCAGGGCGGGACCGTTCTGCTTGAAACAGAGAGCCTTTCCTTTGCAGACAAAGGAAAAATTGACAGCGAATCTCTCAGTACGGAGGCAGATGCAGGGACAGCAGGAGATATTCGGATCACAGCGGAAAATATCTCACTCGGAAATCAAAGTCTGATTACTGCAAATACACAAGGTCCCGGGGCTGCCGGTTCTGTCATTATAGATGCGGGCTGGCTCGGATTGGAGAGCGAATCCGAGATTTCTTCGGCAAGCAGATCCGAAAAATCCGGCGGAGATGCCGGAATTATTACTCTCCGGGTGAGAGATTCGGTGAAGCTTTCCGGAAACAGCGCGATCACTACCGAGGCGCAAGACGCCGGAAAAGGTCAGATCGTTATGGATATCGGAGACAGAATTTATCTGCTGGACGGAAAGATTACGACCGCTGTCAAAGGCGGAGGAAACGACGCCGGAGATATCTCAAGCAATCAGCAATTTCTTATTCTGAACCGGGGGGACATTGTTGCAAATGCCTACGAGGGCAAAGGAGGCAATATCCGCATTACCGCGGATCAGTGTTTTGTTCAATCGTCCGGAAGCCTTGTGGATGCCTCGTCGCAGTTGGGGATTGACGGCACGGTGTATATTGATGCTCCGGATGAGAATGTGAGCAAAAGTCTGACGGTTCTGCCCGGCAATTTTCTGGATGCAGCCCGATGGATGAGCCGTCTCTGTTCCAGAAACGGTGAAAATCTGAGCCGTTTTATCATTACCGGCCGTGACGCTGTTCCATCGGCATTTGATGACTGGCTGCCTGCCCCGACCTTATGGTTTAAGGATTTCAGTCCTTTGCAATAGAACCGACCCCCAGTTCGGCGTTGATTAATCCGGAGTGCAAAAATTATATTTTTGCGAATGCAAAAAAGCGCTTCGCTCTATTTTTGCACTCCGGAATGTCTTACTTTGAAAGCGCATTCAGGATAAACACCGCTTCCTGAATCCCGATCTGTCCGTCGGTGTTCACATCGGCATCGGGACAGGCTTCCAGATCCGAACCGGAAAGAATCTCCAAAGCCAGAAGTGCATCGCTCAGAGCGATTACTCCGCCGTGAGTCGGCCTGAAATTGATCCGGCCCGCATTCGTACTCCAGCCGTAGCCGGAAAGAACACCGGCGGTTGTGTTGTTCACGCCGTAGTCGCTGTTGTTCGTGTTGGCATAAGTATGACTTCCGCCCGCGCTGTAAGCGCCGAGACGAATCCAGCCGATGTTCTCCGCCCAGACATAGCCTTCAAGATGGTCGTCATACACGGTCACGCCGCCGCCGTGGCTCGGATTGAAATTGAGCCAGCCGATATTCGTTCCCCACGCGTATTCTTGCAGACACCCCATTGTCTGAACCGGGATTTTCAGGATTAAGGGATTGACAGGATTGCTGTCAAGCCTTCCGGAGTGCTGAAATGCCAATTTTATAAAACGGGTTCAGCACAAATCCTGAAAATCCTTTAATCCTGAAAATCAGGGTCAAAATCAGGGTTCGG